>NZ_JARAMO010000059.1:0-4806 GCF_028807275.1 Mameliella sp. AT18 | reverse complement strand
ATGGCGGTCGGCTCGCCGATGTGCCCGCCGACCTGCGTAAGAACATCACGTTCGGGCAAGTCTGATCCGGGGCTGCACAAGTCAATACGGCCGGCGAAGGCAGACAGGCCGTCCGGATCTCTCTGCCTTCGGGGGGAGCTTCAAAGCGCCAGTACCAGCTTCTCGTTCCGGGCCCGCGAACAGCAGGTCATGAGGCGGTCGCCTTGAGCTCTTTCCTTTGCCGACAAGACACGATCCCTGTGGTCAATCTCGCCATCGATGACCCGTGTCTCGCAGGTGCCGCACAGACCTTCGCCGCAATCCATCGGCATATCGACCCCCGACGCTCGAAGCGCGTCGTACAGGGTCTGGTCAGCCGCGACCGAGACGGTCATTCCCGAGTCTCGCAATTCGACCTCAAAAGCATGTTCAACACTGGAATCAAGGGCACCGTTCGCAGAAGAGAAGAGTTCGTATTTCAACGTGCCTTCCGGCCAGTTGGCCGAGAGCGACTCGAGTTCGTCGAGCAGTCGATCCGGTCCGCACGCATAGACGCGATCATTGCCACCGACTTTCGAAAGGGCTCTGTCCAGATCGAGACGCGTTCCTTCTGCGGTGATATGCAACGAAAGGCTCTGACCGTGGCGGTCCTGTACGCGGTCCAGCAAAGGAAGCCTGTCGCGCGATTTTCCGCAGAAGTGAATGTGGTAGGGCTTTCCGGACGCCTTTAGCCGGTCCGCCATGGCCAGGATTGGCGTGATGCCGATGCCGCCCGCGATCAGGATATACTGGGGGGCATTTGCGTCGAGCCTAAAATGGTTGCGGGGCCCGGCAATGTGTACGACGTCTCCGGGCGCCACGTTGTCGTGGAAGAATTTCGAGCCGCCACGACCGTTGTTCTCGCGCAGGATCGCTATTTCAAAGGTCTTGGTATCCGAGGCGTCGCCGCACAAAGAATACTTCCGGCGGTAGTCGCCGACGACGAGGTCGATATGCGCACCGGCAGAGAATTTGGGGAGTTTGCGTCCCTTGGGGTCGGCCAGCACGAAGCGTTTCACCCCGGTACTGTCGTCGATCACATCGCGGACCACGACCCGGCGAAGGATGCCCTCTCTCACCGGTGCGCCGATCTTGAAGGACAGCGAGCGATCGAGGACGGAGGGATCCGTCTTTTCCGGATTGAGCGCGGGATCCCATTCAACCAGCAGTTTGGAAGGCCCGCGGAACGACACATTGGGCAGGTTTTCAAAGACCTGTCCCTTTACCAGACGCATGTGCGGCAGCCGACGGGTAAATTCTTCGAGAAAGATCCGCATTTCCATGCGCCCGATGTTCTTGCCCATGCACTGATGCGCGCCATAGCCGAATGTCATGTGTTCCGACGCATTGTCCCGGTAGATGTCGAAGTCGTCGGCGTTTTCCCAATGGCGATTGTCCTTGTTCGCGCTGGCCTGAACGATCAGGAGCTTCCCGCCCTTTGGAATATCCACTCCGCCGACGGTTGTATCGTCGGTCGCGATTCGGCGCCAAGCGACAATCGACCCGGCAACGCGCAGGCACTCTTCGACGGCGCTGGGAATGAGGCTCGGAGTCTCGCATAGTTCCTCCCAGGATTCCCTGTTGTTGAGCAAGGTCCAGAAGGCATTGGCGGTTGCGTTGGAGGTCGTTTCGTGTGCAGCCGCCAGAATCGCCATCATCATCGAACGCAGATAGCTCTCGGGAACGGCATCCGGATGTTTAAAGTGCTGGCGCACGGTTTCGTACATCCATCCCTCGCCATTCGGATTGGCGATCATGTCATCCAGGACCCGGTTGGCGGTCTGCCAGAATCGTCCGACGTTCTCGGAAATCTCCAGCTGTTCCTCCTGGGTCGGACGCCCCCAGGTGTTGAGTGTGTGGGCAACAGCGAAACCGCGCAGTTGCTCGGCCCCCTTTTCGGGAACGCCCAAAAAGTGCAGCGCAATGGTTAATGGAATCTCGCTGAATATATCCTCGACCAGGTCTGCATGCCCTCGGTCGATGAAACGGTCCATGTACCGCCGCGTGAGTGTTCGCATTGCGGATTCGTGCTTTTGCAGGTTTTCGGGCAGGAAATCGTCGAGCAGAAGCCGGCGGCGCTCCATATGGTGCGGCTCGTCTTCGTTGACCATCGTTCGCTGCATGGCAAAGCCGTATTTCTGCAGGATCGCTTGGGCTTCGGGGCCAGCCGGAGTGATCTTTTCCAGCGCGATCGAAGGCGAGAACAGGATGTTGTCGCGAAAGACACTTTTCACATCTTCGTAGCGGGTCACCACCCAGTAGCCGATTTCCGGGCTGAAAAAGACGGGCTCCTCCTCACGCGCCCATTTCAAGGCCTCGCCCGGATCGACCTGGTAGGGGCCGTTGAACGGGGTGAAGGCGGCAGCCCGTCCTGAGATGGGGCATCCATTTGGCGAAAGGGCTGGTGTCTCGACAGGGCAGGTGTTCGGCATCGAGTTTTCCTGTTTTACTTTTATAGCACTTTGTGATCTATAATAGTAAAACATGAATGCTTGCCCCGGTCAACGCCGGGCAGGACGGCCCGCGTGGAGAAAACAGGCATGGCGACTTTGCAAACCCTCGATCGTGGCCTGAAAGCCTTGTTCTTCATCGGTGCGTCCGAAGGCGGTGTGTCTGTCGGCGAAATTGCTTCGGAGCTTGGTGTGGACCGGGCCATTGCCTACCGTGTCGTGTCGACACTGGAGGAAAACCGCCTGGTATCCCGACTTGCAAACGGACGACTCTTCCTTGGACCCGGGGTTCTCCGGTTGGAGTCGAAGTTCCTGCCGCAATTCCGGGTCATCGCTCAGAAGCGACTCGAACGCCTTGCCGAACAGGCCGGTGCAACTGCTTTCCTGTCCATGGCCGAAGGCAAGGATTGCGTTGCTGTCGTGGTCGCAGAACCGCAAGACGGACTGATCCGGGTCGGCTACAAGGTCGGGAGCCGCCATCCGCTGACCCAAGGCGCCGCCGGGATCGCCATCCTCTCTTCACGGCCGGAAGAGGCAGGCGATATGGAAGAAGTGCGCGAAGCCCGTGCAAAGGGCTTCAGTCTGACGCGTGGGGCCCTGCAAAAGGGAGCAGTCGGCGTGGCAAGTCCCCTCGCAAGGACGGTGAGGTCCGGACGTGCCATCGAGGCCTCAGTCGGCGTGGTCGCGATGGAAGACCTCGATGTCGAACAGGCGCCAGGATTGGTTCAGGATTGTGCGGAAACCATCAATTTGGCGCTTGGGGGAGTCGAATAAAGCGCCTGAAACGCGATCGCGCGACCGGACCGGAAGCCGCGGCCGCCGCCTTGATGGGGGCCGCGCGACAAACGAGTTGAGCATTCGCTCGTGGGTATTCGACGATGCTCCTGAGGGGCGCTGTCAAAGGAACTCAGGTTGCTGTGGGGCGGGGGTCCGATTCGTGTCTAGGGATGAAAAAACTGACCCGTTCTAATAGGCGTTGTCGCCTTGTCCCGGCCTGAGGCCTGACTGCCCCTTACCCCGTTGACGCAAGGCCGCGCGGACGATCTCGGCTGGGCCGAGGACGTTTAAGCGGTTCATGAGGGCGATGCGAATTTGGATTTCGGCGGCCCGGCGATCTGGGTCTCTTGCCATGATGCGCTCGCCGACGGATTTCAGGCAGCGAATCTTTACCTCCTGGCGCGGCCTAAGGGATCTGACCCAGCAAGTAGGGCAATGCAGGATTGTCGACATCGCGGTTTGGTGTGAACTCGACAGCGCGGATGTCGGACGTCGCGGGGGCCATGGCCAAATGGACCTTGCGCCTCTGGCGCCGACCCTGAACGCTGTGCTTGCGTGCCTGCCATTCGCCATCGTTGATCCCGGTGCTGGCCACAAGCAGGTTCAGCGGGCCATCCGCGTGGCGAGAAGGGACCTGGTCGGCCAGAGTCTTTTGTCTGCGGCACAGTGTGGAGAAATCCGGCACGGGCCAGTCTAGTCCCGCCAACTTCAGCGGGCTCGTCACCATGCCAGAGGTCTGGCAAAGCGTTGGCTTGAACAAGATCTTGATCGTGAGGCTGAACTGTATGGCCGCATCGGAAAACACCACAGGTCATCCTGGTCGCCCGTCATGCGGCGCACGCCAGGCCATGTCCTTTTCGACCCAGATCAGCAGGTATGGGGAGCGTCTGCGTCGTAAAGATCAATCGAGCCGTTGCCCTTACGCTGGCAGAACCGTTCCAGTATCGACCGCCGAGTCTTTTGTGTCCCCGCGCCAAGTTCCGCGAACGTTGTGGACTTGTAGTATTGAGCGCAAAGCCAATGCAGCGAGTCTTTTCGCAGGACACCGGGTTTCGGCGGGGACTTTTTGCGCGACTCCTTTGGTCGCGCGGCGGCGCGCCGGTAATCCGTCAGAAACTCAGGTGAACCGACCGGGCCACGGAGGCGCACCTTTCGCCCGTTCCGTCGGTAGTAGAGGCGCACGTTGCCGTGCCGGTCGGTGTCCTCCGCAACGTATTTCAATGTCATTCGCATCGAAACTCCCCCTGCCATTACCAATCCTCAGAGGATTCGAGACGGGCATCTTCTGCGCCACCGGGCAAGTCTTCGATTGCGGAGTCGATTTTGCGCACGTCCCACACGTTCCGTGAATAGATGCGCTTGGCTGCGGGCATGAACTGGTCCGATTCCAGTTTGTCGAAGGTTGTCGGGCTGGGGACCAGGGCACCTATGGCGATCCCGCAGGGGCCGAACCAGCGCTGGTCGCTGGACTTCGTGTCAGACAGCTTGTCCGATGGTCGCCGCTTCCGGGGGCTCTGCGTCATCGACGACTTCAGCCGGGAATGCCTGGCCGCGGTCGTGG
>NZ_JARAMO010000058.1:0-29365 GCF_028807275.1 Mameliella sp. AT18 | reverse complement strand
CCCGAGGGTATTTGGAAAACCAAAGAAGCCGGGGGCCGCTCCTCTCCTCCTGCGCCCGGCGCTTCGGCATCGGTCACGGAGGCGCAGCCCCGCGTGGATTGTCCTTGACGGGCAGCGACTTGTCTTGAGGCTCGAAAAGGCGCGCTGAGGGCAGACCTGCCTCTCAGACGTCTCCCGGCAGGAAGACGAGAACCCGTCCAAGAGCGTGACATTCCCAGGGTTCCCTGCAGGTCCCACCAGCGGCGCGGGGGGAGTGGGCGGGAGCGACGCCGCGCGCCCGCGCCCGCGTCGGAGGCGCGACCAAGATCCCGGCCGGAGGCGCGCAAAGCCCTTGTTCCAGGGGTGCGTCACGCCGCCGTCGCACCCGATCCGGTTTCCCGCCTTGCCAAGCGCCGCTCAGCGCGTATTCTGCCCGCCAACGCAGAGGTGCTGCAGTGCAGAAACCCGATATCCAGAACCCGCATGTGACCCTGATCACCCAGGACGCGCCCATGTCCACGCCGACCCACGGCGGGCGGGCCAAGTGCCTGCAAAGACTGGTCCGTCTCAACCTGCCGGTGCCACGCACGGTGGCGCTTTCTTTCGACGCGGTGCATCGCATCGCCGCCGGCAGGTTTCCCGACATGGACGCGCTTATCGCGGCCTTCGATCCGGGCGCCCTGCTCTGCGTGCGCCCCTCTTCAGAGGATCCGGACTGGGGCGGGCCTGGCGCGATCCTGAACATCGGCATGAACGACGCCCGTTTCGTGGACATGTCCGACGAAATCGGCAAGGAGGCCGCCGCCGGGCTCTACCTGCGCTTCGTGCAGGCCTACGCGATCCATGTCGCCCGGCTCGACCCGGATCTTTTCGACGAGATCGAGGACAATGGCACCGCCGGCCTCTCTGCCGCGCTGCGCGCCTACGAGGAAGAGGCCGAGGAGCAGTTCCCGCAGGACCCGGCGCGCCAGCTGCGCGAGGTGCTGCGCAGCATGGCCCGCGCCTGGGAAGGCACCTCGGCCCGGCTGTTGCGGCAGGCCAAGGGCGCACCGGTGGACGCGGGACTTGGCCTTGTGGTGCAGGAAATGGCCTTGGGGCTGGGGCATGGCGAATGCGGCTCGGGTGTTTTGCAACTGGTCAATTCGGACACCGGCAAGCGCCAGCTGACCGGCCGTTACCTCAGCCAGAGCCAGGGCCGGGAGGCTCTGCAGGGCGGCGCCGCCAGCCTCTACCTGGAACGCGACCCGCGCGGCCCCTCGCTCGAAGAGCTGGCACCCAAGGCCTTTGCCGATCTCAAGGCCCAGGCCGACCTGATGCGCCGCAAGCTGCGCGCCGAGATGCAGATCGAGTTCACCATCGAGGACGGCGAGGTCCACATCCTCGACGGGGTGCGCGTCAAGGCAAGCTCGCGCGCGGCGCTGCGCATCGCGGTGCGGCTGGCCCAGGACGGGATCATCACGCCCGAGGACGCGGTGCTGCGGATCGAACCGCGCGCCATCAGCGAGCTCTTGCACCGGCAGGTCGCCCCCGAGGCCCGGCGCGAGGTCATCGGGCGCGGCATCGCCGCCAGCCCCGGCGCCGCCACGGGGCGGATCGTCTTTTCCGCCGCCGAGGCACAGGCCAGCGCGGCGCGCAACGAACCCTGCATCCTGGTGCGCCGCGAGACCTCTCCCGAGGATGTGCGGGGGATGCATGCCGCCGTGGGCGTGCTGACCGAACGCGGCGGCATGACCAGCCACGCGGCGGTGATCGGACGGGGCCTTGGCCTGCCCTGCGTGGTGGGCGCGGCGCGGATGAATTTCAACCTGCAACGCAAGACCATCCAGGGCGAGGACGGGCGCATCTACCGCGAGGGCGACACCGTCACGCTCGACGGGACCTCGGGCCAGATCCTGCGCGGCGCGCCGGAGATGATCGAGGCGGCGCTCGACGATGCCTTCAACACGCTGATGGGCTGGGCCGACGAGGCGCGCGACATCGGCATCCGGGCCAATGCCGACACCCCCGCCGATGCCGCCACCGCGCGCAATTTCGCCGCGCAGGGGATCGGGCTGTGCCGGACAGAGCACATGTTCTTCGAGACCGACCGCATCACCCCCATGCGCGAGATGATCTTTGCCGACACGGTCGAGGACCGGCAGGCAGCGCTGGCCCTGCTGCTGCCCATGCAGCGCAATGATTTCACGGAACTTTTCCGCATCATGGAGGGCCTGCCGGTCTGCATCCGCCTGTTCGACCCGCCCTTGCACGAATTCCTGCCCAGCGACCGCGCGGGGCTGCGCGACCTGGCCGAGGCGCTGGACCTGCCGGTCTCGGACGTCACGCGGCGGGTGCAGGCGATGGGCGAATACAACCCCATGCTGGGGCTGCGCGGCGTGCGGCTGGGCATCACGGTGCCGGAAATCTACGACATGCAGGCGCGCGCCATCTTCGAGGCGACGCTGGACGCCAGCCGCGAGGGCGCGCCGCCGGTGGTGCCGGAAATCATGCTGCCGCTGGTTTCGGCCAAGCGCGAGGTCGACCTGATCCGCACCCGGATCGAGGCTGTCGCGGCCGCAGTGCGCACCGAACGCGGGCGTGACATCACCTATCGCCTGGGCGTCATGGTCGAAACCCCGCGCGCCTGCCTGCGCGCGGATGAGATCGCGCCCTATTCGCATTTCCTGTCCTTCGGGACCAATGACCTGACCCAGATGACCTACGGGCTGTCGCGCGACGATGCGGGCCGGTTCATGTCCGACTACGTCAGCCAGGGCGTGTTCAACGAAGACCCGTTCCATGTGCTCGACATCGACGGCGTCGGAGAGCTGGTGGCCACCGGCGTGCAGCGCGGGCGGGCGACCAATCCATCGGTGACCCTGTCGATCTGCGGAGAACACGGCGGCAACCCCGAATCGATTGCCTTTTGCCGCTCGGCAGGCATGGATTACGTCAGCTGCTCGCCCTTCCGCGTGCCGGTCGCACGGCTGGCGGCAGCACATCTTGCGCTGCGTGACCGCGGGCTGGACGGGCCGCGCAAACGCTAAGCCTGCAAGGCCGGAATCGCCCCGGGCGCGGGTCAGGGGTCACAGTCGGGGGGCAATCCGCCGATGCGTCCCCCGGCATTCTTTACCCAATTGTCATTATTCGGTATGGCTGGGCCCGTCGCGTGACGTGAGGCACCACGCGATGCATGTTCGATTGGGGGATTTTTTCGACATGAAACTTCTGACCACTGCCCTGCGCCGTGGCCTTGTTCTTGCGGCCTTTTCGCTCGTTGCCGCACCTTTGGCCCTGACGTCCGGCCCGGTTTATGCCGACCCGGCCCGGAGTGCGCAGACTCTCCTTTCACTCGAAAGCCGCGCGCTGGCGCGCGTCGGCAACACTCACCTGAAAGGGCTTGTGACGCCCGTGAAACCGACACCTGCCGCGGCCGGCACGGTGACCGGTGGCGGCGGCTTTCTCTATGACAAGACCTGGCTGTCCCGTCAGCCCGCGCCCGAGGGCGGCCCGCAATGGCGCTGCCTCGCGGAGGCGCTGTACTTCGAGGCCCGGGGCGAGACCATCGAGGGGCTGTTTGCGGTCTCCGAGGTGATCATGAACCGGGTCGCGTCGAAACGCTTTCCGAACTCGGTCTGCGGCGTGGTGAACCAGGGCACGGGGCGCAAGTTCGCCTGCCAGTTCACCTATACCTGCGACGGCCGCCCGGAACACATCGACGACAAACGCTCCTGGAATCGGGTGGGCAAGGTCGCCCGCGCCGTGCTGGACGGCAAGGCCACCGGCCTGACCAAGGGCGCCACGCATTACCACGCCACCTGGGTCTCGCCCGACTGGTCGCGGAAATACACCAAGACCTTTGCCCACGGGGTTCATATCTTCTACCGCCACACCTGGCGCGGCGAATAAACCGTCGCCAACGGTTCGCAAAAGGGCGCCTGCGGCTGGCCGTGGGGCGCCCTTTTCGTTACCACGAGCCATCATACAACAGACAGGGGCCGCCATGCCCAGCGATATCCGCCTAGCCTTTGCCCATCCTTCCGAACGCAGCGTCGCCACCGCCGGCGACACGCCACATGACCGCATCTCGGTGCGCGACCATGTGGTCGAGGTCGACATCGGCGCTTTCCAGGCCGAACGCGGCCAGAAACAGCGCGTGCGTTTCAACGTGGTGGTCGAGGTCATCCCCTTTACCGGCACGCTGGACGACGACGTGGACCGCATCCTGTCCTACGACCGCGTGACAGAGGCGATCAGCCACGAGCTTGAGGCAGAGCGTCTCAACCTGCTGGAAACGCTGGCCGAACGCATCGCGGAACGTATCCTGCTGGAGCCGCAGGCCCTGCGCGCCTTCGTGCGGGTCGAAAAGCTGGACCGTGGCCCCGGCGCGCTTGGCGTGGAAATCGTGCGCTCGCGCCGCGACGTGGCCGACCAGCTGGGCGAAATCGCCGAGGAAATGGCGCAGGAGCGCCCGCACGCACGGGTCGTCTACCTGTCGAACGCGGCGATGGCGGATCCCCGGCTGGCGTCCTGGCTGGACCAGCTCGAGGCGCGGCGGGCACCGCTGATCCTCTGCGTCGGGCGCCCCGACACCGAGATTCCCCAGACCGGGCACAAGATGACCCAGCGCCGGGTCGACCTGCTGTCGATCGAGCAGAACGCCTGGTGCCTGGCCGCGCGCGACGACCGGGCCAAGGTGGTCGCCACCCGCACGGAACTGGACTGGGCGATGAAGAACGGCCAGATCTGCGTCTGGGCGCCCTCCAAGGTCGTGCTGGACGCAACCCAGGGCCCGCAGGCGCAGCCCCGCGATTCCGTCGCGCTGGCGGCCTGGTTCGCGGGCGAACTGGATGCCTGCGAACTGCTGGTGATCGGCGAAGACCTGCCGGAAGAGGCCACGGTTCCGGCCCGTGCGCTCCCCCCGAGCACCTCGCTGTTCTAACCGCTTGCCAAGTCTTTCCGGATCGGTCAGTCACCCCGCATGAGCGTCTATTTCCGTCCCGTCGTCCGTTTTGACAGCCCCCGCCCCGATGACGCACTCGACCTCGCGGGCGGGCCGGGCTGGTTCGCGCAGGCCGTCCGTTACAGCCGCGAAGCGCCGCCGCGCAGCGTTTCCCTGTCGGAGATCCCCGAGGACTGGCGCACGCGCCTATCCGCGCCCCGGGCCGCCATCGCCGGCATGGTTCTGGACAGCCCGCGCATCATGGGCATCCTCAACGTCACGCCGGACAGTTTCTCGGACGGCGGCAGCCACCAGAGCGCCGCCAAGGCGGTGCAGCGGGCGCGCCGCATGGTCAGCATGGGCGCGCATATCATCGACGTCGGCGGCGAAAGCACGCGCCCCGGTGCCCTGCCCGTCCCGAACGAGGCCGAGATCGCGCGGATAGAGCCGGTGATCACCGCCCTGTCGCGCGAACTGGCCACGCCGATCTCGATCGACACGCGCAAGTCCGCGGTGGCGGATGCGGCGGTCACGGCCGGCGCGGCGCTGGTCAACGATGTCTCGGGCTTCACCTACGATCCGATGCTGGCGCATTACTGCCGCGACCGGGGGTTGCCTGTCTGCGTGATGCACGCGCGCGGCGACCCGGAAACCATGCAACAGGACCCGCGCTATGACGACGTGCTGCTGGACGTCTACGATTTCCTGGCCGCGCAGGTCGCCATGCTCGAAGAGATGGGCATTCCCCGTGCGCGGATTATCGTCGATCCCGGCATCGGCTTCGGCAAGACGATCGACCACAACCTGACGCTCTTGCGCGACGTTGCGCTGTTCCACGGTCTCGGCTGTCCGGTATTGGTGGGCGCCTCGCGCAAGGGGTTCATCGGCAAGATTTCCGGGGTCGAAACCTCTGCCGAGCGGGTCTCCGGCTCTGTCGCCGTGGCGCAGGCGGTGGCTGCGCAGGGGGTGCAGATCGTCCGCGTCCACGATGTTTCAGCAACCGCCCAGGCGCTGGCCATGTGGCGGGCCATTTCGAGAGGTAGTTTTCCATGAGCCGCAAGCTGTTTGGCACCGACGGTGTGCGCGGAACCGCCAACACCTACCCGATGACGGCCGAGATGGCCTTGATGCTGGGCGCGGCCGTGGGGCGTTATTTCCGCAACGAACACTCGGGCGTCCACCGTGTCGTGATCGGCAAGGACACGCGCCTGTCGGGCTACATGTTCGAAAACGCGCTGACCGCCGGGCTGACCTCGACGGGCATGAACGTGCTGCTGCTGGGGCCGGTGCCGACACCCGCCGTGGGCCTTCTGACCACCTCGATGCGGGCCGACCTGGGGATCATGATCTCGGCCAGCCACAACCCCGCCGCCGACAATGGCATCAAGTTCTTCGGCCCCGACGGTTTCAAACTGTCCGATGGCGTCGAAGCCGAGATCGAGGCGCTGGTCGAGGCCGGCGTGCGCCCGGCCCAGCCCGACAACATCGGCCGCGCCCGCCGGATCGACGATGGCCGCTTCCGCTACCAGGAGCGGGTCAAGAGCACCCTGCCCCACGGGCTGCGGCTGGACGGGATCAAGGTGGTGGTCGATTGCGCCAACGGCGCCGCCTACAAGACCGCGCCAGAGGTGCTGTGGGAGCTGGGCGCCGACGTGGTCCAGATCGGGACCGCGCCCAACGGTCTGAACATCAACGACAACTGCGGCTCGACCAAGCCCGCTGCCGCCGCCGAGGCGGTGCGCCGGCATGGCGCCGACGTGGGGCTCTGCCTTGATGGCGACGCCGACCGCATCATCCTGATCGACGAGAACGGCCAGGTCGCCGACGGCGACCAGTTCATGGCGCTGCTGGCGGCCCGCTGGGCCGAAGAGGACCGGCTGAAGGGCGGCACCCTGGTGGCGACGGTGATGTCCAACCTCGGGCTGGAACGGTTCCTGGATGACCGCGGGCTGCGGCTGGAACGCACCAAGGTCGGCGACCGCTATGTCGTCGAGGCGATGCGCTCGGGCGGCTGGAACCTGGGCGGAGAACAGTCGGGCCACATCGTGATGACCGATTACGCCACCACCGGCGACGGGCTGATGGCCGGGATGCAGTTCCTGTCGGAAATGGTCCGCACCGGCAAGCGCGCCTCGGAGCTGACCCACAGCTTTACCCGCGTGCCGCAACTGCTCAGGAACGTGCGCTATGGCGCCGGTGCGCTGCCGCTGGATGTCGACAGCGTGAAAAAGGCGATCGAGGACGCCGAGGGGATGCTGACCGGCAAGGGCCGGCTGCTGATCCGCAAGTCCGGCACCGAACCGCTGATCCGCGTCATGGCCGAATGCGAGGACGAAGACCTGCTGAGCCAGGTCGTCAACGGCATCGTGGCCGAGGTCGAGGCGGTCGCCTGACCGCCCTCGCGACCGCGTCCAGGGCCTGACCCCGGACCTCTTGCCGCCTTGGCGTGCCCTCTGCCTCAGGCTTCGCCCCGGTTCGGCGTCTCGCCCCGTCCGCGCAGGGGCGCGGTCATGATCCGCCAGGACCGCCGCAGGATGGCAAAGCCCAGCGCCAGAACCGCCCAGCCCGCAAGGAAACCCGCCCCGGCAAAGACCGCGCCTTCGAAGGTTGCGGGCACCGCGGGCTTGTAGGTCTCGAAGGCGCGCGCGGCCACCTCGCTGTCGGGCAGCACCTCGAAGGCCAGTTTCGCCCGCATGAAGGGCCCGGCCCCTTCCAGCCGCGCCAGCGCCGCCGACAGGCGTTCGTGCCGGGCGATGTCGCTGGCCATGTTCCCGGCCTGGGTCCGCGCCATGTCGCCCTCTTCGGCCAGCGCGGCCAGGTAGGCGTCCAGGTCCATCCCCACCCGGGCGGCGTCACCCTCGTAGCGCGTGACCTGGCGCGCCAGTTCATCCACCGTACCGCCGAGGCGCTGCATGTATTGCTGGGAATACTCGGGGAACTGCGACAGGCCCGCCGCGCCTGTCAGCCCGGCTGCAAGGGTCAATACCCGCAAGAACATCTGCCTGTGCCTCCCGTCGCGTCTGCTGGCGATCTTGGCCCCAGAATGCCAGAAAGCGCAGCCCTGGACGAGGGGAAAGCGTGCGCCGGGGGTCAGTCGGCGAAAACCGCCCGGGCCAGCGCCGCGTCCAGCCGCGCCATCGCCTTGCCGTCGACACAGGCGCCATAGGCCGCGACCACGGTGTATTTCCCTGCCCAGTTGACCGCAAAGGCGCCCAGGCCCGCGTCCTCGAAACAAAGCGCGCCGAAATGCCAGTGGTTGGCCGTGTTACGACCGGTGCGAAACAGCATCCCCAGCCCGTAGAAGGCGCCGCCGCCCAGACTGGCCGAGGGGGTATCCCGCGGGTCCATCGCCGCGAAACCGCCGCGCATCAGCCGCGCGTAGTCGCGCACCGACATCTGCCAGCCGCCCCAGGGGCCATAACCGCCATACTCGGGCGAGAGCCGCGCCGTGGTGATCCCCAGCGGGTCCAGCACGCGGGGGGCGCAGGCCTTGTCGTACCACTCCCCCGCGACCTCCTCGATCACCAGGCCCAGGATCGCGTAATTCTCGTTGTTGTAGCGGTAGCTGCCGGGCCTGCCCCCTTGCCGGTCCCGGTCGAGCGCATTGGCCGTCACCTGCTGCCAGCGGCGGGTGGTGTCACCGCGCCACTGGGCCATTGCACCCTGCGTTTCATCCGGCCAGAGGCCCGAGGTATGGGTCACGAGCTGGGCCAGCGTGATGGTGCCGCCGCCCTCGATCCAGCGGTTCAACGGATCATCCCAGGCCATCAGCCCCTCGTCCACCAGCGCCTGGGCGCAGAGCCCGGTGATCCCCTTGGACAGGCTGGCAATGGGCACCGCCAGATCAGGATCAAAGCCGCTGTCCTGCCCCAGCAACAGGCTGTCCCCGATCATGAAGACCAGCGCGCCGGGTGGATTGCCCTGCGCCTTCAGCCACTTGTCCCATTCCTGCGCCACGCGGTCGGACTGGGCCAGAACCGGCGCGGCGGCCACCCCCAGGACCAGTGCCAGGACCAGTGCCAAGGCCCTCAGCACGGGCCGAACCCTAGCGAACGCGCGATGCCCGCGATCAGCGGATCGTAGCGGGCGCGCTGCGCCTCGGGATAGCGGATTTCCAGGTAGGCCAGCGCCTCTTCGCCGCCGCAGGTGCGGCCCGCCTCGACCCGCAGATAAAAGATAGTCTCGCCGGCGTAGCCCGAGAGCACGAACCAGTCCGCCCCCGCCGCGTCATAGGTGATCTCGGCGCCGTCCTGAAAGTAGTATCCACGCCGATTGGCGCGCTCCACTGCCAGCGGCTCCATCACCCAGCCGCCCCAAAGACGGATTTCGGCGCCATCGGGATAGAAGAAAGCACGCCCGTCGTCATTGCCCGGGCGCGGGCCGATTTCGTAGCCCTCGGGCAAGCTGGCCGAGACTCCGAACCGGCCCACGGTTTCAGAAAGGGCCGGACCGCAAAGGCCCAGCCCGATACAAAGTGACAGGACTATGTGACGCATGGGGTCTCCCGGGGCTGACGCCCGCGGATCATGCCCCCGGCAGCACCTTGTTGTAAATCGCCGCGATCCGCGCCACCGCCTCATCGGGGGGCAGCTCTTCGCTTTCGCCGGTGCGGCGCGAGGTCAGTTCGACAACGCCGTTTTTCAGACCGCGCGGCCCGACGGTGATCCGCCAGGGCAGACCGATCAGGTCCATCGTGGCGAACTTGCCGCCAGCCCGTTCGTTGGTGTCGTCGTAGAGCGGCTCCAGCCCCAGCGCGGTGATCGAGGCATAAAGCGCCTCGCAGGCGGCATCGGCCTCGGCATCGCCGGACTTGAGGTTGACGATACCGCAGTGGAAGGGCGTCACGCCTTCGGGCCAGATGATGCCCTTGTCGTCGTGGCTGGCCTCGATGATCGCGCCCAGCAGGCGGCTGACACCGATCCCGTGGCTGCCCATGTGCACCGGCACCTTGTTGCCCTCGGCGTCCTGCACGGTCGCCCCCATCGGCTCGGAGTATTTCGTGCCAAAGTAGAAGATCTGACCGACCTCGATGCCGCGCGCCTGCCGGCGACGCGCCTCGGGGACCTTGGCAAAGATCTCTTCGTCGTGGGTTTCATCCGTGCGGGCATAGCGCGAGGTGAACTCCTCCAGCACCGCCTGGCATTCCGCGTGGCTGTCGTAGTCGATTGCGCGGTCGCCGAACTTCAGGTCGGTGATCTCGCTGTCGTAAAAGACCTCGGACTCGCCCGTCTCGGCCAGCACCAGGAATTCATGGGTGTAATCGCCGCCGATCGGCCCGCCGTCGGCGCGCATCGGGATCGCCTGAAGGCCCATCCGCTCGTAGGTGCGCAGGTAGCTGACGAGGTGGCGGTTGTAGGCGTGCAGCGCGTCTTCCTTGGTCAGGTCGAAGTTGTAGCCGTCCTTCATGTAGAACTCGCGGCCCCGCATCACGCCGAAACGCGGGCGGATCTCGTCGCGGAACTTCCACTGCACATGATACAGCGTCAGCGGCAGGTCCTTGTAGCTGCCGACGTGGCTGCGGAAGATGTCGGTGATCAGTTCTTCGTTGGTGGGACCGTACAGCATGTCGCGGTCATGCCGGTCCTTCATGCGCAGCATCTCGGCACCGTAATCGTCGTAGCGGCCGGATTCCCGCCAGAGATCGGCCGATTGCAGCGTCGGCATCAGCATCGGGATATGGCCCGCGCGGATCTGCTCCTCGTGGACGATATTCTCGATGTTCTTGAGCACCTTGAAGCCCAGCGGCAGCCAGGAATAGATGCCCGCACTGGCCTGCTTGATCATGCCGGCGCGCAGCATGTAGCGATGACTTACGATCTGCGCCTCGGAGGGCGTTTCCTTGAGAACGGGCAGGAAGTAGCGGGACAGGCGCATTTGGGTCCTCTGGAACAGCGGTTTTGCCCCTCGTAGCGGGTTGGATGAAGGCAGGCAAGAGCACGCGGGGATGGCCTGGCGGGCAGTGGCGGGAGGATGGGTGTGAAACGCCATCCAAAGGGATCACGAGCGGGCTGACAGTGGGGGCACAACCGGATAACCTGCCCCGCGGCAAGGCGGGAGGACCGAGTGCACAAGAAGGACATCGCGCCGAGGATGGCGGAGGTCTGGGAGATGATGCCCGAGAGCACGCGGACCAGCGCGCGGGCCGAAATGGTGCTGGTGCGGGACTTTCTGGAGGGCACTCGGCACGTGCCCGACCGGGAGATGCCCGCGCTGAGGCGCGAGTTCGACCGTTGCCTTGCCCGATATGTCACCCCCACCCCGCGCGCGCCGGACGAGGCGCCCGAAACGGCGGCCCCTCCGCCCCCTACAGACGCAGAGATCTACGAAACCGTCGCGCGCACCGCTCTGTCCTGTTTCGACACCACCGTCGACGGGTCGGTCGAACGGGCGGATTATCTGGCGGATCAGGCCCGGATCCGGGGACGAGAGGCGCTGCGCGGGCTGACCCGCAACCCGCTGAAGCGCCGCCGCCTGATGCGCCGGTTGGAGGCAGAGATCGCCGCTGAACGCGGCAAGGTGATATCCTAGGGCATTCATCCACCGAACACTCCCCAGTTTTCGCAGGGCCGTGACGTGCAAATCCTTGAATCCCGGCCATATACGGGCGATGAAGGACATGTTCGAAAGGATAGCAAATGGCCCTGCCCGTAAGGGATCAGATGAAGTACTGGGGGATCGCGGCAGCGGTCTTTTCTGTCGTGCTCTGGTTCCTGGGAGACGTGCTGTTGCCCTTCATCCTGGGCGGCGCCATCGCCTATTGCCTGGACCCGGTGGCCGACGCGCTGGAACGCGCCGGGCTGAAACGCGGGGCGGCGACGGCGGTGATCACCGTGGCGGCGCTGATCCTCTTTGTCGTCATGACGCTGGCGGTAATCCCGCTGCTGATCCAGCAGGCCATCGCATTGTTCGAATTCGCGCCGCAGCTGTTCCGCGACCTGCAGGCCTTTCTGACCGAACGGTTCCCCAACATCATGGACGAGGGCAGCGTGGTCCGGACCACGCTGATCGACCTTGGCGACACGATCAAGCAGCGCGGCGGCCAGCTGATCCAGGCGGCGCTGGCCTCGGTGGGCTCGCTGCTCAACCTGGTCATGCTGCTGCTGATCACGCCGGTCGTGGCGGTCTACCTGCTGATGGACTGGGACCGGATGGTCGAACGGGTGGATGACATGCTGCCCCTCGACCACAAGCCGGTGGTCCGCCGACTCGCGGCAGAGGTCGACCGGGTGCTGGCGGGCTTCATCCGCGGCATGGGGTCGGTCTGCCTGATCCTGGGCGGCTATTACGCACTGGCGCTCTGGGCCGTGGGGTTGCAATTCGGGCCGGTGGTGGGCGTGATCGCCGGGGCGCTGACCTTCATTCCCTATGTCGGCGCCATCGTCGGCGGGGTGCTGGCGGTGGGGCTGGCGATCTTCCAGTTCTGGGGCGAATGGTGGTGGATCGTGGCGGTCTACGCCATCTTCCAGTTCGGCCAGTTCGTCGAGGGCAATATCCTGACCCCCAACCTGGTGGGCAACTCGGTCGGGCTGCACCCGGTCTGGCTCTTGCTGGCCCTGTCGGTCTTCGGCACGCTCTTCGGTTTTGTCGGCCTCCTGGTGGCGGTGCCGCTGGCGGCGGCGCTGGGTGTGCTGATCCGCTTCGCGATCCAGCAATACAAGGGCTCGCGCCTGTTCCTGGGCATCTCTGCGCGCGAGAGCTTTTTCGAAAGCGACGACAGATGAGCACGGCCAGCCAGTTGCCGCTGCCCCTGCCGTCGCGGACGGCGCTGGGTTGGGAGGATTTCTTTGTCAGTCCCGCCAACATGCTGGCAGTCGCCCAGATCGAGGGCTGGCGTGCCTGGCCCTCGCACAAGCTGGTGCTGGTCGGGCCGCCGGGATCGGGCAAGACCCACCTGGCCCATGTCTGGGCAGCGCAGTCGGGGGCGCGGATCGTCAAGGCCCGCGATCTCACCCCCGAGACCATCCCCGCGCTGGCGGGCGGCCCGGTCTGCGTCGAGGACATCGAGGAGATCGCCGGCGACCGCCCCGCCGAGGAAATGCTATTTCACCTGCACAACCTGGTGCTGGCGAACGGCGGCACGCTGATGGTCACGGCGACACGGGCGCCCGCGCACTGGCCGCTTGTCCTGCCCGACCTGGCCAGCCGCATGATGCACGCCCAGCTGGCCCAGATCAGCGAGCCGGACGATTCCCTGCTGGCGGCCCTGCTGGCCAAGCTCTTTGCCGACCGCCAGTTGCTGCCCAGTCCCGAGGTCCTGTCCTATCTTGTGCGCCACATGCCGCGCAGCTATGCCACGGCGGCGCGGCTGGTGGCGGCGCTGGACGCCGAGGCGCTGGCCCATCAGCGTGACATCACCCGCCCGATGGCGGCGCGGGTGCTGTCGCGGCTGGTGCCGCCCGGGGCCGAGGACCGCGGCACCTCGCGGCACGATCCCGGTGGCGCGCAGGACTGATCCACCCGCACCGGCACCTGTCGGGCACCACCGGCCACGATCTTCAGGCACGTCACCCGCGCGCCGTCATAAACCTGTTTCACTTGCGGAGGCATAAGCGCCCCATGACTCAAGCCGACTTTCTCAAAGCCCCGCTGCCGCCCGCCACCGACCTGCCGGACCTCGATCCGGCCGGCCCGGGACGTTTCCACAACCGCGAGCTGAGCTGGCTCGGTTTCAACTGGCGGGTGCTGGAAGAGGCCGAGAATCCCCGCGTCCCGCTACTGGAGCGGATGCGCTTCCTGTCGATCTCGGCGGCGAACCTGGACGAGTTCTATACCGTCCGTGTCGCCGGCCTGCGCGAGCTGGCCCACAACGGCAATACCACCCCCGCCGCCGACGGCCTGACGCCGGCCGAACAGCTGGTGTTGATCGACGAGGACGCCCGCAGCCTGATGGCCGAACAGCAGCGCGTGCTGACGCTGCTGCGCGACCTGATGGCCGAGGAAGGCATGTCCATCGTCACCCGCTCCGACCTCACCGAGGCGGATGTGAAATATCTGGCAGAGGCCTTCCTGGCGCAGGTCTTTCCGGTGCTCTCGCCGCTGGCGATCGACCCGGCGCACCCCTTCCCCTTCATCGCCAACATGGGGTTTTGCCTGGCGCTGCAACTGGAACGCATCCGCGACAAGCGGCCCTTGCAGGCGCTCCTGCCGATCCCGCAGCAGATCGACCGGTTCATGGAGCTGCCCACCGGCGACCGCGAACACCGCTTCATCCAGCTTGAGGACGTGCTGCTGCTGCACATCGACAGCCTGTTCCCGGGCTACCGGGTCAAGGATCACTTCGGCTTCCGCGTGCTGCGCGACAGCGACCTGGAAGTCGAGGAAGAGGCCGAGGACCTGGTGCGCGAATTCGAGGTGGCACTGAAGCGCCGCCGCCGCGGCGAGGTGGTGCGCCTGACCGTCACCAAGGGTGCCCCCGAGGGGCTGCGCAAGATCGTCATGGACGAGCTGCACGTCCGCCCCGAGGAAGTGATCGAGCTTGAAGGCATGATCGGCGTGGCCGACACCAAGGAACTCGTGATCGACGCCCGCCCCGACCTTCTGTGGCCCTCCTTCACGCCACGGGTTCCGGAACGGGTGCAGGACCACGACGGCAACATGTTCGAGGCGATCAAGCAGAAAGACATGCTGCTGCATCACCCCTACGAGACCTTCGACATGGTGGTCCGCTTTCTCAAGCAGGCGGCGCTGGACCCGGACGTTGTAGCGATCAAGCAGACGCTTTACCGGACCTCCAAGAACTCTCCCATCGTCGAAGCGCTCTGCGAGGCGGCGGAGGACGGCAAGTCGGTGACCGCGCTGGTCGAGCTCAAGGCGCGGTTCGACGAAGCCGCCAACATCCGCCAGTCGCGGCGGCTGGAACGCTCGGGCGCGCATGTGGTCTATGGCTTCCTCGACTGGAAGACCCACGCCAAGATTTCCCAGGTCGTCCGGCGCGAGGGCGACCGGCTGGTGACCTATACCCACTGGGGAACCGGCAACTACCACCCGATCACCGCCAAGATCTACACCGACCTGTCGTTCTTTACCTGTGACGCGGCGCTGGGGCGGGATGCTGCCAAGATCTTCAACTACCTCTCGGGCTATGCCATGCCCGCCGGGCTGGAGAACCTGCTGATCTCGCCGCATTCGCTGAAGACCGGTATGATCGCGATGATCGACCAGGAGATCGAACACGCCAAGGCGGGCCGCCCGGCGCAGATCTGGATCAAGATGAACTCGCTGATCGAGCCGGACATGATCGACGCGCTCTATCGCGCCAGCCAGGGCGGCGTGAAGGTCGATTGCGTGATTCGCGGCATCTGCGGGCTGCGGCCGGGCATCAAGGGCCTGTCCGACAACATCCGGGTCAAAAGCATCGTTGGCCGGTTCCTGGAACATTCGCGGATCGTCTGTTTCGGCAACGGGTCCGGTCTGCCGAGCAAGAAGGCGCGGGTCTTCATCTCTTCCGCCGACTGGATGGGCCGCAACCTGAACCGCCGGGTCGAAACCGGGGTCGAGATCCACAATGCCACGGTCAAGGCGCAGATCGTCAGCCAGGTCATGGCGGCGAACCTGGCCGACACGGCACAAAGCTGGGTCATGGAGCCCTCGGGCAAATTCACCCGTTATCCGGTGCCCGAGGGCGAGTTCTCGTTCAACTGCCACCGCTTCTTCATGGAGAACCCCTCGCTCTCCGGGCGCGGTTCCGCAGGGGCCTCGGACGTGCCCAAGCTGACCCATACCAGCGACTGACGCGGCACAGTGCTCATGAACGGAAAGCGCCCCTGCGGGGGCGCTTTTGCGTTTGGGGGGCCCCGGAAGACTTGCGCTATATCAGGCATGATGCTGCTGGCGGGATTCACCAGCCCGTCCATCACCCGCTTCACGCCCTGACGGTCACTTGCTGCAATTGGCAGAACGGTCGGCGTTTCGCCTTGATGCGCCGACGATGAGCGCAATGCCCAGAGCGGCCAGCCTCGACGGAAATGCCCCGTCGCGATAGGATGCACGGCAGACCCGTTGCCTGCGACCCCCAACGGGTTGCGGTCCGTTCGCTCCTTGTGACACCGATGTTGAACTTGCATGGAATATTGCTCGCCTGCCTTCTCCCCGGACTTGCCGGTCCGGTATTGGCCGAACGCGAGGTTCATGTCGTATCGGTCGGCGATGGATACCAGACCGAAGATTACTATGCGCTGCCAGAGGCCCGGCTCGTAGTGGACCGCCCGGGCGAGGAAGTCGGCCTCGTGTTGCTGGACGGCGGGGAATTGCACTGGAAGGTTGAAGCCACGGCCGAAACCATTATCGGCGAAATCATCAGGAGTGGCCCTGGCCCAACGGACAGCAAAGTCACTCTCAACGGGATTCCGATGGCTGGCGTGCAGGTCTCCGGGTTGCCCCTGGCATTCCGCCCGCTGGGGAGCGAGTTCCGAACGCTGGTCGAGGCCGTGACGGACAGTATGAAAACAGAGCGCCTCAGCAGCTTCCAGGGGGTGCACAAGGCAACCGACGTGCCGGTCAGGGTGGATCATGTCGACACGAGAACCGAGGGGCTCTCGCGTGACTACCTTTCACGGCGCCTGGGCGAAAGCGACGATCTGCCGCCGAAGATCCGCAACTGGACCCGGAACCAGGGTGAAAATACAGATTTCACTCTGGTCTTCGATGAATCCGGGATCACGCTTTCCAGCCCAACAGGTACACGACGGTTTGCGATCTCACCCGATGTCCCCGATGTCCTCTTGCCGGCAACGGCGGTGTACGACCCGGGCTCGCAGATGATCTATTGCATCACGTACGGCGACGAGGGTTACCTGTACTCTGTCGACGCTCGGACAGGGGCATGGGCCGTCGTAACCGACCTGGACGAGTATGATGCCGCGGAGATGCTCTATGACGCGGAAAGCCGCTTGCTGATTGCCACAGGCGCATTCTCCCGACCAGGCGAGATCAGGATGTTCGGGTTGGACGGACGTCGTTCTTCGATCTTCATCCCGACCACCTCTTTTCCCGGACTGACCGACCTGTTCGACTACGGCAACGAACACGGGCCTCCGCTGACACCCTACGTGTTCAGCGACGGATGGCTCCTTCTCGAAGCGGTCGCGCGTCGCGACGGCAACACTCCGGTCGCGAGGGATTACCGGGTCTATGCCGTCCAGGTTGACACCGAGGAAGTCCGCTTGCTGAGCTATGGCAATGACTGAGCGGCCAACGAGACAGGATCGTCGAAAGACTGATTTGTCCGCCGAACCGACACCACGAGCAGCTGCATCGCGCATGCTTTCACGGGTGTTCTAGGGTCAAACGCCGCCGCGCGAAGGCAACTGCCCGGCACGTCGTCGCAGAAATCGACGGCACGCCCCTCCCCTGTTTCGAAATCGGCAACCTCTGTTTCCAGATCCTCAATAAACCCCGGACAATTCGCGCCATAGTCTTGCCCCAGTATCACCCCGTCAGCGCCGCAAATCGTTAAAGACGGGTTAAAGACAGCAGGGCAATAGTCACCCTGCACGAGCTTTTCGTGGCGCGGGCGACCCCCTGTCGTCCGCAGCGTCAGAACGGCGGCCATGATGCCGGGCGCGAAACGCGCCCTCTGACGAGAAAGGCGAAAGCGAATGTCGAGTATCAATTCCAATCCCGGGGCCACGGCGGCCCTACAGACGCTGAAAGCGATCAACGCCTCGATGGGCGACACCCAGATGCAGATCGCCACCGGCAAGAAGGTGGCCTCTTCGCAGGACAATGCGGCGGTCTGGGCGATTTCCAAAGTCATGGAGGCCGACGTCCAGGGCTTTCAGAAGGTGTCCGACAGCCTGAGCCTGGGCCAGGCGACGATTTCCGTCGCCCGCCAGGGCGCCGAGACGGTGACCGAACTCCTGACCGAGGTGAAGGGCAAGATCGTCGCCGCGCAGGAGGAAAACGTCGACCGGGCCAAGATCCAGACCGATATCGACGCCCTGCGCGACCAGATCAGCTCGATCGTGAGCGCGGCGCAGTTCAACGGCCAGGCCATGCTGACCAACACCGACCAGACCGCAGGGTCCGGCGGCATCAACGTCCTGTCCTCGCTCAACCGGACGATGGACGGCGTGACCTCCAGCGACATCCGGGTGTCCAAACAGGACCTGGGCCAGGGCCAGAGCAGCATCGGCAGCGGCCTGACCGCGCTGGCCGGCGCGGCCAATGACATCACCGGCACCGGCGACGGCGCGGCGGCCACCATGACGGGCAACGCCACCGCCCCCACCGGCACAACGACCTTTGGCGCCGCAGCCACGACAACCGTCGCCGCCGGAACCGGCTTTTCGGTCGAGATCACGGCCACGGCGGGCAATGGCCCCTCCAACACCGCTGATCGCAACGACATTTCCTATGTCGCCCGCGACGGTGACACGATGGAGGACGTGGCCGCGGGCCTCGCCGCCGCCTTCAACAAATATGTCAGCGACGACCTGGGCGCCGGCAACGAGGGCACCATCGACGCCACGGCAAGCGGCAACCAGATCACCTTTACCGGCGCGGACCAGGGCGGCGACAACTTCTCGATCACCGTGCAGCAGTATGACCCCGATGCCACCACGACAATCGGCGGCGGACTGGCGGAACTGGGGAATATCGACGTCACCACCCAGGCCGGTGCCGACAGCGCCCTGGCCGAAATCGAGGGCCTGATCCAGACCTCCATCGACGCAGCCGCCGCCTTCGGCTCTGCCGAGATGCGCCTGGACACGCAGAAAGACTTTGTCTCGGGCCTGACCGACGCGCTGAAATCGGGCATCGGAACGCTGGTGGATGCCGATCTCGAAGAGGTTTCCGCCAAGCTGCAGGCACAGCAGGTCCAGCAGCAACTGGCCATGCAGGCACTGTCGATCGCCAACCGCGCACCGCAGTCCCTGCTGTCGCTGTTCCGCTAAGCAAGATGCACCAGACCTTGAGAACGGCACGTCAGTGCCGCGCAAGGTCTGGTGCTTTTGATTGACCCCCCGGGTTCGATAGGGCCATAACCCCGCCGAGAGACAGCGGGATTCGGATGGACGGGCAAGAGGAAACGCACGGGCACTGGGACCCGTTTGGCAGGCCGCTCTTCAACGATCCGAAGGCGCGGGCCCTGTCCCGGGTGGGTGTCGTGGACATCGGCTCGAACTCGGTCCGGCTGGTGGTCTTTGACGGGGCTGCGCGCAGCCCGGCCTATTTCTACAACGAAAAGATCATGTGCGGCCTGGGCGCCGGGATGGCCGAGACCGGCCGCCTGAACCCCGAGGGACGCGAGCGCGCGCTGCGCGCCATGCTGCGCTTTCGCGCCCTGGCCAATGGCATGGACCTGCCGGACCTGACCGTGGTGGCCACCGCCGCGATGCGCGACGCCGAGGACGGCGAGGAATTCCGCCGGGTGCTGGAATCCGCCACCGGCCTGCGGGTCTGGGTGATCGACGGCGCCGAAGAGGCGCGGCTGTCGGCGCAGGGCGTGCTGCTGGGCTGGCCCGGCAGTTACGGCCTTGTCTGCGACATCGGCGGGTCCTCGATGGAACTGGCGGAAATCCACGACGGAGAGGTCGGCCGCCGCGTGACCTCGCCGCTGGGGCCGCTGAAACTGCGCGATATCGAAGGCGGGCGCAAGGCGCGCGACAAGCAGATCAAGCGCGAACTCAAGGCCTTGGCCGAACACATGGGCACACAGCGCGACCGGCTGTTCCTGGTCGGTGGCAGCTGGCGGGCGATCGCACGGATCGACATGCACCGGCAGGGCTATCCGCTGCAGGTGCTGCACGAATACCGGATGGACGCGGATTCGGTCCGCGAGACCGTCGCCTACATCGAGGCCAACGAGGATCACGACGCGCTGCGCAAGGCCTGCGGCGTCTCGGCCGCGCGGATGGCCCTGGTCCCCTTCGCCAGCGAGGTCCTGTTGCGCCTGCTGGAATGTTTCGAACCCAAGGACATCGCGATTTCCAGCTACGGCATCCGCGAAGGCATGCTGTTTGAACAGATGCCGCAGGAACTGCGCGACCGCGATCCGCTGATCGAGGCCTGCCGCTTTGCCGAGGCCAAGGACGCGCGGATGCCCGGGTTCGGCGCCGCGCTCTATGATTTCGTGCTGCCGCTCTTTCCCGATGCTAGCGCCTCGCGGCGGCGGCTGATCCACGCGGCCTGCCTGCTGCATGACGTCAGCTGGCGCGCGCATCCCGACTATCGCGCCGAGGTCTGTTTCGACAATGCCACGCGCGCCAACATGGGCGGGTTGAAGCACTGGGAACGGGTCTACCTGGGGCTTGCCCTGTTGCACCGCTATCGCAACAAGCGCGAAGGCACGCGGTTCGAGGATCTCTTTGCCCTGCTGGACGAACCGCACCAGACAGAGGCAGAAGTGCTGGGCAAGGCGCTGCGTTTCGGCGCGATGCTCTGGACGCTGAAGGCGGACGGCACCGGCCCGCGGCTGGCCTGGGATGCCGAGACCAGGGCGCTGGAACTGCACCTCGACGGCACCACGGCCCCGCTTTACGGCGAGGTGGGAGAGGCCCGGCTCAAGGCCCTGGCCGACGCGCTGGGGGCAGACAGCCGCGAAGTCATGATCGTCTGAGCCCGCATCCGGCCCGGCGATCCGACCGCCCTTACAGGTCGATCTTTTCGTCCGGGACCGCCTGCGGCTCTGGCAGGTCGGGCGCCTCGGGCACCAGCGGGACCCGGCGGCGAATGATGATGTCGCCGTTTTCCAGCATCTCGGGCGGGTGATAGAGCGTCCAGTCCTCGACCTTTTCCAGGATCTCGCCCAGGGCGGGCCCCATCTCGGCGGCGAAATCGCGCATCATGGGCTGCATCTCGCGCAGGGTCCTGTCCATCTCCTCCAGCGCCGGTTCCATCTCTGTCATCAAGCCGCGCAGAAAGAGCTTGGCCCCCTCTTCCATCAGGTTGAGACCATCCGGTTCCTCCTCGGCGGCCAGCGGCGCGGCGACAAGGGTCAGGACAAGGGCGGGCATGGCAAGCTGTCTCATGTCCATAGATATAGGCACCGGGAAAGGCCCTGGGAAGGGTTCAGAGGTCGATGTCCAGCGTGACCGGGAAATGGTCCGAGGCCACCAGCAGCGAAGCGCGCAGGGCCTCGTCCTGCCAGCATTCCGCGTCGTCGAAAGGATGCCAGATGCGCCAGCGCGGGTTCCGCGCCCGAAGCCCCGGCGAGATCATCACGTAATCCAGCAGCGCCTGCAGGTAGCGTTTCTCGTCGTAGAGGAAAAAGCGCGCGGTGGTGGGCTGCGCCCCCAGCCGCCGCTGCAGCGCCTCGGCCGCGTGCGGGTCATAGAGATGCAGCTCTTCGCCGTCGCCATCGCCCAGCAGGATCTCGACCGAGCTGCGCCCGAACAGCCCCTCGTAACTGTCGAGGCCGGGGCCGTCGTTCAGGTCCCCCATCAACACCAGGTCCTCGCCCGCCTCAAGGTGTGCTACCACCCGCCGGCGCAGCCAGACCGCCTGGGCCAGTTGCTTGCGCCGGTTGGCGATGGCCAGTTTCATGACCTCGTCCTGGCCCTTCGCCCCATGCGGCGCCTTGGATTTCAGATGCGCCCCGATGAACCGCAGGCTGTGGCCCGACATGGTTTCGACCGCCAGTTCCAGCGGCGGCTTGGAAAAGACCACGCGGTCGGCGCGGGCGTCGATGTCCAGGTCGATCTCGAACTCGGTGTCAAAGCGCGGCGCCACCTTGCTGTCCTGCGGATCGTGACGCACGCGCAGCTTGTCCGCGTCATAGAGCAGCGCGATTTCCTGCTGGGTGTTGTTGACGAACCCCGTGGCCACCTCGCGCGTGCGCAGCCCCGCGGCCTCGGCGAAATTGGCCAGTGCGCGGGTGGTGGACCGGCGGCGATTGGTGTCGGGCGCCTCGATCACCATGATCGCATCCGCCTCCATTCGCCGAAAGACGTAGCCCAGCGCCTCCAGCTGGTCGCCCCGGGCGATGCGATGACGCCCGCCCAACTCGTTGTCGATCAGCGGGCGGCCCTTGTCATCGAACAGCGAGTCGAACCATTCGACGTTGTAGCTGGCCAGGCGCATGGCCCGTCAGGCGGTTTCGCGCGCGGAAATCTCTTCCCAGGCGCGGTTGATGTCGATCAGCCGTTTCTCCGCGATCTTGACCGCCTCCTCCGGCACGCCCCGGGCGATCATCGCGTCCGGGTGACTTTCACGGACCAACTGCCGCCAGGTCTTGCGGATCTGGTCCAGCGGCATCTCCGGGCTGACGCCAAGAACCGTATAGGGATCGGGCGCCGCATCGGGCACGAAACGGCTGCGCAGGGTGCGGAACTGTCCCTCGTCCATGCCGAAGATGACGGCGACATCGGCCAGGAAGGCATCCTCTGCCGGGTGATAGGTGCCGTCGGCCAGGGCGATGTGGAACAAACCTTCCATCAGGTCGCAAAGCGTGCCGGTGCCCTGCCCAAACATGGCCGCGATGCGGCGGGCGTAATCCTCGTATCCGGCCACGTCCTGCCGGGCGAGGTTGAAGACCCGGGCTGCCCCGGCCTCGTCCTCGCGCGCGATGTGGAACACCTCGCGAAAGGCCGTCACCTCGTCACGCGTTACCAGCCCGTCGGCCTTGGCCATCTTGGCCGACAGGGCGATCACGGCGATGGTAAAGGCCACGCTGCGCTCGGGCGGCGCGCGCAGCCGGTCAAAGACGGCCGTCAGCCCCTCGCCCGAGGTCAGGGCCTGCAAGGCCCGCGATATGCGTGTCCAGATCGACATGGTGGCAAGTCTACGCGCTCGGGCAGGCGCTGTCAGGGGCGGATCGGGGAAAATTCTGCACCTGCGAACACCCGTCGCGGGTCAGAGGCGGATCGCGCCCTCCGGGCCGGTCATCTCAGCGGACAGACGCGGGCTGTCGGCGGGCTCGAACCGCACCAGCGGCGCCTGCAGATGCGGCGCCAGCAATGCCTCCAGGGCCGCCGCCTCGGGATGCACCACGGTCAGGCAGGTCAACGTCAGCCCCGAGGGCGGCAGGCTTTGCCCCGGCGGGCTCGGCACATGCCACTGGATCAGCGCCGGGAACAGCCCGTCAAAGGGCAGCCTGCCATCCTCCGGCACCGCCATAGACCAGCGCAGCCCGTCGCGTTCCAGGTCCACCCGGCGCCCGGCCACAGGCAAGGCGGCGATGGCGGCGTCGATGTCCGGCACCCGGCAGATCCACTTGTCGAGCCGCGCCGGCCCGCTGAAATCATCCAGCCCGAACCAGCGCGCATCGGGTGGCGGCGGGGCATCGGAGTCGATGGCGATGGCCTCCAGGTAGAGGCGCGGCGCCACGCCGATCAGCCGGTTATGGGTGCCATAGCGCGCGTGTCGTCCGCCCGGCCCCATCGGAACGCCCAAGGCCGCCTCACAACAGGCCACGGCCGCCGCCAGGTCCGTGCCCGCCACGGCAATATGATCGAGTTCCATCATCGCGCAGGCCCTTTCATCCTACTCCGGCGGCGACGATAGACCCGCGCCAACGGGATGAACAGGGCCACCGTGCGGCCCGCGCCGCGCCATGCAAGCCCAGGAGCGCCTGCCTGCTTCTTCTTGGTGTAAATACCCCCAAACGGGGGCGCAGGCCCCGCCGCGCGCGCCCGACAGGGCGCGCGCGGGTCGGCCCGCGTCAGCGGGCCGAGACCTCTCTCGAACCGTGGCTCAGGCCGCGTCGGCGCGGGCGTCGCGGATCAGCCGCAGGATGTCCTGTGCCGCCTCGGGAATGTTGGTCCCTGGGCCAAAGATCGCCTTCACGCCGGCGCCGTAGAGGAACTCGTAATCCTGGTGCGGGATCACCCCGCCGCAGATCACGATGATGTCGCCTGCGCCCTGCGCCTGCAGCTCCTTGACCAGTTGCGGTGCCAGCGTCTTGTGGCCGGCAGCCTGGCTGGAAATGCCGATCACATGCACGTCGTTGTCGATGGCGTCCTGCGCCGCCTCTTCGGGCGTCTGGAACAGCGGGCCGACGTCCACGTCGAACCCGATGTCGGCAAAGGCGGTGGCGATCACCTTGGCGCCCCGGTCGTGGCCGTCCTGGCCCATCTTGACCACCAGCATGCGCGGGCGGCGTCCCTCGGCCTCGGCGAAATCCTCGACCGATTTCTGGATCGCGGCAAAGCCCTCGTCGCCTTCGTAGGCGGCGCCGTAGACGCCCGCCAAAGTCTTGACCTCGGCGCGGTGACGGCCGAATTCCTTTTCCATTGCCATGCTGATCTCTCCGACAGAGGCGCGCGCGCGGGCGGCTTCGACCGCGGCGTCCAGTAGGTTCCCCCCTTCTTTCGCCCGGCGCGTAAGCTCGTCCAGCGCCGCCTGACAGGCCGCCTCGTCGCGGCTGGCCCGGATCTTTTCCAGGCGCGCCACCTGGCTTTCGCGCACCTTCTGGTTGTCGATGTCGAGGATGTCGAGGTCATCCTCCTTGTCGAGCTTGTACTTGTTGACGCCGACGATCACGTCGGTGCCGCGGTCGATGGCGGCCTGGCGTTGCGCGGCGGCCTCCTCGATCCGCAGCTTGGGCATGCCGCTTTCGACGGCGCGGGTCATGCCGCCCATCTCGTCCACTTCCTCGATCAGTTTCCAGGCTTCCTCGGCCAGGTCATGGGTCAGTTTCTCGACGTAGTAGGAGCCGGCCAGCGGGTCGACCACCTTGGTCACGCCGGTTTCCTCCTGCAACACCAGCTGGGTGTTGCGGGCGATGCGGGCGCTGAAATCCGTGGGCAGGGCGATGGCCTCGTCCAGGGCGTTGGTGTGCAGCGACTGGGTGCCCCCCAGGACCGCCGACATCGCCTCATAGGCCGTGCGGATGACGTTGTTGTAGGGGTCCTGTTCGGCCAGCGACACGCCCGAGGTCTGGCAGTGCGTGCGCAGCATCTTCGACCGCGGGTTCTGCGCGCCCAGTTCGGTCATGATCCGGTGCCAGAGCATCCGCGCCGCGCGCAGCTTGGCCACCTCCATGAAGAAGTTCTTGCCGATGGCAAAGAAGAAGGACAGCCGCCCGGCGAACTTGTCGATGTCCATCCCCGCTTCCATCGCGGTTTTCACGTATTCCTTGCCGTCCGCCAGCGTGAAGGCCAGCTCCTGCACCAGGTTCGCGCCGGCCTCCTGCATGTGGTAGCCGGAGATGGAAATGCTGTTGAATTTCGGCATCTCGTTCGAGGTGTACTCGATGATATCCGAGATGATCCGCATCGAGGGGGCCGGCGGGTAGATATAGGTGTTGCGGACCATGAACTCCTTGAGGATGTCGTTCTGGATGGTCCCGGACAGCACCGACTTGTCGTGGCCCTGTTCCTCACCCGTGACGATGAAATTAGCCAGCACCGGGATCACCGCGCCGTTCATGGTCATCGAGACCGAGACCTTGTCCAGCGGGATGCCGTCGAAGAGGATCTTCATGTCCTCGACGCTGTCGATGGCGACACCGGCCTTGCCCACGTCACCGACCACGCGCGGGTGGTCGCTGTCATAGCCGCGGTGGGTGGCCAGGTCGAAGGCGACAGAGACCCCCTGCTGACCGGCGGCCAGGCCACGGCGGTAGAAGGCGTTGCTCTCCTCCGCGGTCGAAAACCCGGCATATTGCCGGATCGTCCAGGGACGGCCGGCGTACATCGTCGCCTTGACGCCACGGGTAAAGGGCTCTGCCCCCGGCAGGGTGCCCATGTGGGGCAGTCCCTCGATGTCGGCGGCGGTATAAAGCGGCTTGACCGCGATGCCTTCGAGCGTGTTCCAGGTCAGGTCGTCCAGCGGGCGGCCCCGCAGTTCCTTTTCAGCCGTCTCGCGCCAGCTTTCGGGCAGATCCGTCATCGTCTCGTCCTCTCTTCAAGTCTTCATGGCAGCCGGGTCCGGGTCTCTGTCCCGGTTGTCGGCTGCGGGGTCTCTGTCAGTGTGGCCAGCCCGTCGGCGCCCGCGCGCAGCCAGGCCAGGTCCTGTTCGTAGGCATGGCGCAGGCGCGCCGATTGAACCTCGTCGAAGGGCGACCAGCGCGTCGGCACCGGGGCCTCTTGCAGTCCGCCAGTGTCCTCGCCCCGCGCCTCCAGCGCCGCGTGCAGCGCGGCGGTGTCGGGGCGGCGGTTTTCCAGGAACCGCCCGGTGTCCGCCAGCGGCAGGCCCGGTTCCCCGGTCATGACCTGCAACAGCAGGTCGGGACGGTCGGCGAAACATTCGAAGGGCGTGACCTGGATCGTTGCATCGGGACAGGCGCAGGCCAGGTCGGTGATGACCGCGCGCCAGCTGCGCGTGCTCCGCGCCAGCGCGGCAATGGCGTCGGGCGCCGGGCGCGACTGCCCGCGCGGCACCAGGTAGGCCGCCACCGAGGCCCACCAGTGATCCAGCGAGCGGATCTGGAGCGTGATCTTCACCACGCCCCCGGCCGCCGCGGACAGACGCGCCATCCTCTCGCCGATCGCCGGGTAAAGCGCCTGCTGCCGCAGACAGTTGCGCGCGGTGCCGATCATGTTCTCATCGGTGATGACCAGGTGGCGCAGGCCGAGACCCCGGGATTTTTCGAGATTCACGCCCAGGCGCCCGGCGGCGCGGCGGGCGGCCTCGGGCGACTCGGGACGTTCGACCACGTCGAAGAGCAGGCCGTTGCGTGTCCTGCGCGGGCCCCAGAACCCGATGCCGCGCGGCTTGAGCGCGGCACCATGCGTGCGCAGGTAGGCCTGGAAACTGGTGGTGGCGGTGCGGTGGGCACCGGCGTGCAGGATGATGTCCATCAGGCAATGCCCCCCGGTCGCGACCCAGAGGCGCGGACTGCGCCGGGGTCCTGGATCGGGCACGAGACTGCGCCGGGACAGGTGAGAATGCCGTTAAAGGTAAAATTTTTCCGGGCACTGGCGCGGGAAAGCTGTGCAGCCCGCCGGTCCGCGCTTATATCTTTTGTCATGCATGGTTTGACCCGACTGATCGCCGCTGCCCTGATGGGCGCCTTTGCCAGTACCTCGGCCGCCCAGGGGGCCGAGACCACGGATGATTTCGAGATGATCCGTCCCGCGGCCGAAACCTCACTGGAGGACTGGCTGTGGATCAAGCGGCCCGTCGTCGTCTTTGCCGACAGCCCCGCCGACCCGCGGTATGTCGAGCAGATCAACCTGATCACCGAACGGTTGGACGCGCTGGAAGAGCGCGACGTGGTGGTGATCACCGACACCGATCCCGGGGCGCGCAGCTCGGTCCGGCAGAAACTGCGCCCGCGCGGGTTCATGCTGGCGATCCTGGCCAAGGACGGCAGCATCGTGGCGCGCAAACCCGGCCCCTGGTCGGTGCGCGAGATCTCTCGCTCGATCGACAAGCTGCCCCTGCGCCAGCAGGAGGCACGCGACAGGTAGGCCGAGTCCCCGTTCAGACGTTGCCGCGCAGGAAAAAGGCGATCTGCGAGGGCCGGTGCAGCAACGCCAGCGCGTTGGTGGCGGGATCGTAGATCATCACCGTCTCGTCCGACATCAGCGCCAGGTAGACATCGGCCTGGAATGTCGCGTCCATGCAGGCGCGGGCCGGGCCGACAAAGCTGGAGATCAGGCCCAGCCCCTCGTAGAGATTGACCGACATCAGCCCCTCGGACACCAAGTTGGGGGTCATGCCGGGGATCTCGAAGGCCACCGCGCGGCCCTGCGACAGCAGGCGCTGACCGGCGTGCAGATCGTCCACCCGCCGCAACGGACCGGAGGCCCGCACCTCGCCCGAGATCGTGTCGAAGATCGCCGCCGTGCAGGTCCCGCGCGAGGTAAAGGCCCGCGTCTGTGCCAGGAAGACCCAGCCGCCCAGCTGCGCGCGCACCGCCTCTTCGGTGTCGAGGCGGAAACAGCCCGTCAGCAGCCCCCCGAGGGCCGCGAGAACCACCATCTGCCGAAGAAACCGCACCAGACCGCCCTGCCCCCTTGCCCGTACTCGTTGCGGGCAGGTTAGTGCCAAGGCGTTTAGGATCCGTTGCCGAGAGCCGGGTCATCCGCCGTCCCCCGTTTCTGCCCGCGGTTCGTCGCCGCGCAGACGCAGGTGCAGGGCAATCCCGCCGATCCCGAACAGCAGGGCATAGCCCAGCAGGCTGCCAGCCCCGGCCGCCAGCATCCGGAAATAGACCGCGCAAAAGACCAGCGTCATGACCGCCAGCACAACCAGCGGCCCACCAAGGTAAAAGCCCCAGCCGGGCAGCAGGTCCAGAAGCGCCGCCAGCAGGGCCAGGTAGACGCCATAGCCGGTCCCCACCGAAACGATGGAGACCGCAAGCGCGCTGCCGACGAACAGCGCGTTGCCGCCCTCTGTCGGCACCACGAACCACAGGCCGACCGCCACCACCCCCGACACCACCAGCCCGGCGAGAAACGCCAGGCTGTGCATGAGCCAGATGCGGAGGGCGCGGCGGACCATGCCTTATTCGAACTCCATGATCACGTCGTCGACGGCCAGGCTGTCGCCCGGTCCGGCGTTGATCTTGGCCACCACGCCCTTTTTCTCGGCGCGCAGGATGTTTTCCATCTTCATCGCCTCGACAGTGCAGAGCGCCTGCCCCTCCTGCACCTCGTCGCCCTCGGCCACGTTGACCTTCACGATCAGGCCGGGCATCGGGCAGAGCAGCATCCTGGAGGTGTCGGGCGGCAGTTTCTCGGGCATGAGCCGGGCCAGTTCCGCCTGCCGGGGCGAGCGGACATGGACGCGCATATCGGCGCCACGGGTGCGCAGGCGGAAGCCATGCGTGACCTTGTCGACCTTCAGCACCAGCGGCGCGCCGTTCACCGTCATGTGGGCCAGCGTGTCGCCCGGGGTCCAGCGGCCCTCGACGCGCAGGCTGGAGCCATCGGCGAAATTGACGGTCGAGCCATCGGGGTCGGCGTCGATGACAACGTCGTAGTCGACCCCCTGCAGGCTGACGACCCAGTCGCTCCCGACGCGGCGTTCGTGGTTGCCAAGGCGCCCGGTGACGCGGGTGCGCCGGATCTCGGCCACGCGGTTCATCGCGGCAGCAGCGGCGGCAACGCGCTTGAGTTCATCCTCGCCCAGGGTCACGCCCTCGAAGCCCTCGGGGTATTCCTCGGCGATGAAGGCGGTGGTCATGTCGCCCGAGATGAATTTCGGGTGGTCCATGACGGCGGCGACGAAGGGCAGGTTGTGGCCGATGCCCTCGACCTCGAAACTGTCGAGCGCGTTGCGCATGGTCTCGATGGCCGCGTCCCGCGTCTTGCCCCAGGTACACAGCTTGGCGATCATCGGGTCGTAGTACATGCTGATCTCGCCGCCCTCGTAGACGCCGGTATCGTTGCGCACGATGCCCTCGCTCAGTTCGCCCTCGGCGGGCGGACGGTAGCGGGTCAGGCGACCTATGGAGGGCAGGAAACCGCGATAGGGATCCTCGGCGTAAAGGCGGTTCTCGATCGCCCAGCCGTTGATCTGCACGTCGTCCTGGGTGATCGACAGCGGCTCGCCATTGGCGACGCGGATCATCTGTTCGACCAGGTCGACGCCGGTGATCAGTTCCGTCACCGGGTGTTCCACCTGCAGGCGGGT
>NZ_JARAMO010000057.1:0-31305 GCF_028807275.1 Mameliella sp. AT18 | reverse complement strand
CCAGCCCCTCGCGCTCCCCGGAGGTATTTGTGGCCCAAAGAAACACCGGCGGCCTGCCTCAAGGGCGTCAGACCTCTCCCCAGATCTCCTCGGCACAGCGCACCACCAGCTCCAGCTTGCGGCGCTGGTCGTCGGGGGTGATCGCGTTGCCGTGTTCGGTCGAGGCAAATCCGCATTGCGGCGCGATCCCCAGCTGGTCGATGTCGGCGTATTTCGAGGCTTCCTCGATCTTGGATTTCACCCAGTCCACCGTTTCCAGCTCGGCGGACTTGGTGGTGATGAACCCGGGCATGACGCGCTGTTTGCCCCTGGGAAGCAGGCGCAGCGGTTCCAGCCCGCCGGCGCGGTCGGTGTCGTACTCCATGAAGAAGATGTCGACGCCGGTGGAAAAAATCGCCTCGGCGGCCAGGTCATAGGCGCCCGTCGCGGCGTGGGTCGACTGGAAGTTGCCCCGGCACATGTGCATCCCGATCACCATGTCCGTGGGCCGGTCGGCGATGGCGTTGCGCATCATCTCGGCGTATTTCCCGATCAGCCAGTCCGGGTCCAGACCGGCCTTTTCCTTTTCGGCCCGGTGTTTCGGATCGCAGAGATAGGCGAAAAAGATGTCGTCCATCTGCAGGTAACGGCAACCGGCGGCGTGAAAGGCCGTGACTGCCTTCTGGTAGGTGCGGGTGATGTCGGCAAAGAGCACCTCGAGATCCTCGTAGGGTTTGTGCCGCACGCGCGCCGGGTCCAGCCGGAAATGCAGGCAGGACGGCCCGGGGATCGAGATCTTGGGGCAGACCGTGCTGTGCTCCGCGACAAAGCGGAAATGGTCCAGCATCGGGTGATCCTCGGGGAAATCCAGCGGGCCGTTCACGGCCGGAAAGACACCGGGTGTCTTGACCCCTTGAAAGCTGAAGCCTTCGCCCTGGTCTTCCTCGATCTCGTAGTTGGTCAGCATTCCCATGAAATCATAGTGCCAGAAGGCGCGCCGCGCCTCGCCGTCAGTCACCGCCTTCAGGCCCACGTCTTCCTGCATGGCGATCAGAGCGGGGATCTCGGCGTCCTCGATGGCCTTCAGCTCGGCGCCGGTGAGGCCTTGGGCGCGCGCCTCGGCCACCGCCTGCGGGCGCAGGAGGCTGCCGACGTGATCGGCGCGGAAGGGGGGTGTGGGTCTGTCGGTCATGCTTTGTCCTCCCGGAGTGTCCGGGCAAAGAGTGCCCGGAATCCGTCCCCTTGGGAACAGCGAAGGCGGGGGTCAGGTTCCGGCGGGTTTCAGCCAGAGCTTGTATTCCAGAACCGCGCCGGCATCGCGGGCCGCGCGCAGCTTGGCCCGCATAAGGGCATAGGCGCGCTGCGGGTCGCGGTGATCCTGCCAGTTCTCGCCGTCGGCATCGGCGCCGATGATTTCCCAGCCGACCTCGCGCACCGGTTCGCGGAACCGGGTCGCCACGGCCTCCATCATCTGCACGCCTTCGCCGAATTTCAGCGCGTAGCGGGCCAGCGCATCGGCGCGGGCGGCGTCCAGCCAGGGCGTGCCCTTGCCCGATTGCGCGGCCCGGCGCCATGTCTTCAGCTCTGCCTCCGAGGGGCCACCGGACGGAGAGAGGAAATCGGGGGCAAAGACCCTTGGATCACGCGGTCCGATCATTCGGGAAACAACTCGTAGAGGGTGGTGTGCAACAGCTGTGGGCGGGCCCCGAACCGCACTACCACCGCGTCCCGGCCGGGCAGGAGATAGACCACCTGGCCGCCGTGTCCGGCCATGTAGGCAAAGGGACCTTGCAGGGCCTCGTCGGGACGGTCCAGCACGTCGTGGCGCAGGTGTCCGCCATAGGCCCCGGCATGGCGCACAGCGGGGGCGAGGTCCGGCAGGATCCAGTCGCGCCACAAGGTGTCGGGCAGGAACGGGTGCGCCCCTGTGCCGTTCTGCAACAGGTAGTGTGCAACCTTCGCCCAGTCGCGCGGGGTGGCATACAGACAGCAATAGGCCGAGACGCGCCCGCTGTTCGGGTTTTTGCGCCATTCTGCCGGGGCCGCGCCTGAGGGTTGCCAGATCTGAGTGCCGAGCACCTGCGGCAGCGGGGCACCATGGACCTTTTCGACCACCAATCCCAGCAGCGCGGTATTGGCGCTCTGGTAATGAAAGCTCCCGCGCAGGTCCGGGTCCGGGCTCAGTCGGAGCAAAAGCGTCTCGATTCCGAAGGCATGCAGCCGCGCAACTGGTCCGAAGGGCGAGAAATCGGCGTCGTCCAGCGGCGCCTCCTTGTCCGACTTGGGTGGCTCATACCCCAGCGACAAGCCAGAGGTCATGTCCAGAACCTCTCGCAGGGTGACGGCGGGCGCCTCCGGCCCGATCAACTCGGCCAGCGGGGTATCCAGGCTGTCGATCCGGCCTTCGGCATGGGCACGCAGCACCAGGGCGCCCACCAGCGACTTGACCAGGGAGTAGGAGTTCAGGCGGGTTTCGGGCCCGATGCCGGGGCCATAGACCTCGTGCACAAGCTGCCCGTCCCGCATCACCAGCAAGGCCCGGCCTTCGCTGTCGGCGAAACGCTGCGCCGCCGGTGCCGGCAGGGGCGCGCCCTTGGGCAGGGGAGTGTCGGGGCCGTCCACCACGGCAAAGGTGCCCTCGCCGGTCCAGACCGGCGGGGGAAATCCCTCTTGCCAGAGCGCGGGCACCTGCGGGGCAAAGAGCATCAGCCCCCCGCCCGCCAGCGCCAGCACCGTGACCGCGGCAAGCGCGATATGGACCGCGGGTCTCACACGCTCATGCAGATGTATTTCAGCTCAAGGTAATCCTCGATTCCGTGGTGGCTGCCCTCGCGGCCCAAGCCGGATTGCTTGACCCCACCAAAGGGCGCGACCTCGGTCGAGATGATGCCCGTGTTGACGCCGACGATGCCGTATTCCAGCGCCTCGGCCACCTTGTAAACGCGGCTGAGATCCTTGGCGTAGAAATAGGAGGCGAGGCCAAAGATCGTATCATTGGCCATCCCGATCACCTCGTCCTCGTCCCTGAACCGGAACAGCGGTGCCATCGGACCGAATGTTTCCTCCTGCGCGACCTTCATGTCCTGGGTGACGCCGGTCAGGATCGCCGGGGTGATGAAAGTGCCGTCCTGTACCTCGCCGCCCTGCAACAGGGTGCCGCCGTTGCTGGTGACATCGGCGATATGTTCGCGCACCTTGTCGACGGCGGCCTGGTTGATCAGCGGGCCAAGGTCGGTGCCCTCCTCCAGACCGTCGCCGATCTTCAGTTTGGCAACCGCTGCCGCCAGCTTCTCGGCAAAGGCGTCATAGACCCCGTCCTGAACGTAGATCCGGTTGGCGCAGACGCAGGTCTGGCCGTTGTTGCGGAACTTGCAGAGGATCGCGCCCTCGACCGCCGCGTCCAGGTCGGCATCGTCGAAGACGATGAAGGGCGCGTTCCCGCCAAGCTCCATCGAGCATTTCAGAACCTGGTCGGCGGCCTGTTTCATCAGGATGCGCCCCACCTCGGTCGACCCGGTAAAGGTCAGTTTGCGGACCCGAGGGTTCTCGCAGAACTCCTTGCCGACCTCGGACGACCGCGAAGAGGTGACGATGTTGAACACGCCCGCCGGGATGCCCGCACGATCCGCCAGCACCGCCAGCGCGGTGGCTGACAGCGGCGTTTCGGCGGCGGGCCGCCCGACAAAGGCACAGCCGGCGGCCAGGGCGGGCGCGGCCTTGCGGGTGATCATCGCGTTGGGGAAATTCCACGGCGTGATCGAAGCGGCGACGCCGATGGGCTGTTTCAGGACGGTGATGCGCTTGTCGCGCTGGTGGCCGGGGATGGTCTCGCCGTAGATGCGCTTGGCCTCTTCGCCAAAGAACTCGATGAACCCGGCGCCATAGGCGATCTCTCCCTTGGCCTCGGCCAGGGGCTTGCCCTGTTCGGCGGTCATGATCAGGCCAAGGTCGTGCTGGTTTTCCATGAGCAGGTCGAACCACTTGCGCAGTACGGCGGCGCGTTCCTTGCCGGTCCATTTCGCCCAGTCCTTCTGCGCGGCATGAGCGGCCTCGATGGCCTCGCCCACCTGCGCACGGCTCAGGTCGGCGACCTCGGCGATCACGTCGCCGCGCGCCGGGTTGGTGACGTCGAAAGTGGCATCCCCTTCGATCCAGCTGCCGTTCACATAGGCGCGGGCCTCCAGAAGGCCGGGATCGGACAGAAGGCTCTTCAGATTGGTGGCATCGTCGCGCATTCTCAGTATCCTCCGTTCAGGTCTGGCACAGGCTGACCACCCTGTGCGCGGGAAGTATAGGCCCAAAATGGAGAAAGACATGGACCTCGACGACGCATATGCCAACGCCGCTCACATCCCGGGGGCAGAGGCTTATCCGCCGCGCTGGGCTGCCGAGGCCGAGACCTATCGCAAGCGGCTGGCGGTTGCGGGCAAGGCGCGGCTGGGGCTGATGTACGGGCATGGGCCGCGCCAGACGCTGGACCTCTTCCTGCCGGACCGGCCGCCCGAAGGCCTGGTGGTCTTTGTCCACGGCGGCTACTGGCTGCGCTTCGACCGCTCCAGCTGGTCGCATCTCGCCGAAGGCGCGCGGACGCGCGGCTGGGCGGTCGCCATGCCCTCCTACGATCTCTGTCCCAGGGTGCGGATTTCCGACATCACCCGCCAGGTGGCACAGGCGATTGCCGTGGCCGCCGCCGAAGTTCCGGGGCCGATCCGGCTGACCGGGCATTCCGCGGGCGGGCACCTGGTGGCGCGCATGGGGGCGGTGCTGGCGCCCGAGCTGCTGGCGCGGGTGGCGCATGTCATGCCGATCTCGCCGCTTTCGGACCTGCGTCCGCTGATGCGGACCTCGATGAACGCGGATCTCAAGATCGACGACGCCGAAGCCCGCGCCGAAAGCCCGATCTACGCCCCGCCGCCGCCCATGCCGGTAACCGTCTGGGTGGGCGGAGACGAACGGCCCGCCTTTCTCGACCAGGCACGGAAACTGTCGCAGGTCTGGGACTGCGGCCTGGTGATCGACGAGGGCAGGCATCATTTCGACGTGATCGACGCGCTGGCTGATCCCGAGAGCGGAATGGTGGTCCGGCTGCTCGACCTGTAGCGCCAGCTGATATGCGGGTTTTAGGGTATTTGGACCAAGAAGAAGCGCTTAGGACTCGCCTGTGTTTCTTCTTGGTCCAAATACCTCCGGGGGTGAGCCTGAAAGGCGAGGGGGCAGCGCCCCCTTGTCTGGATCCCCGCAGGGTGCGACGCCAAAAAAATTTGGGTAAGGTATCCAAGGATTGCGCCGCGTCCTGCGTCTCACTCATGTGATGCGCATGGATGTCAGCGACGAATCCCTTGCCCGAGCGGCGGCAGATGGTGACCGGCAGGCCTTTGCGCTGCTGGTCGAACGGGTCTACGACCGGGTCTATGGCTACGCGGTGAAACTCACTGGCAGCCGGACCGAGGCCGAGGACCTGGCGCAGGATCTCTGCGCGGCCCTACCCACCAAGCTGCAGAGCTTTCGGGGCGAGGCGAAACTGACGACCTGGCTTTATCGCATCACGGTGAACGCCGCCCGGGACAGGTTCCGGCGCGCTGCCACACGCGCCCGGGCCGCCGATGGCTGGGGCGACTGGGAACTGGCGCGCCAGGCCGAGATGGCCGAGACGGCAGAGCGCGTGGATTGGTTGATGCAGGCGATGTCGGGCCTTGCGGTCGATCTGCGCGAAACCCTTGCGCTGGTCCTGGACGGGGTGACCCACAAGGAAGCGGCGCAGATCCTCGAGGTTTCCGAGGGCACCGTCAGCTGGCGGATCTCGGAGGCCAAGAAGAAACTGAAGGCGATGCAGGAGGCCGAGGCATGAGCGACGATCTGGACGATCTGAAACGCGCATTCGACGCGGCCCTGCCCAGGGCCGACCCCGACACGCGTGCCGAGGCCATCGCGCTGGCGATGAAAAACTTCGACCGCGCCCAAGAAAGCGATGCGCTGGCGCGTCAGACCTCTGAACCCACCCGAGAGGGGGGCGTTTTCAGAGGAGCCAGACAGATGCTTGCCAATATTTCGAACCGTGGATTTCTGACCGCCACCACCGCCATTGCCGCCGTCGCGATGGTGGCCCTGATCCCCGTCCTGCGCGACAGCCAGCCGCCGGAACCGGATATCTTCATTCCGGGCGAGGGTGCGCGGACCGTGCTCGAGAGCGCCCCCGTGGCCGATCCTGCCCCGGTGGTCGAGGAGGTTCCAGAAGCCGCGGACGTCTTGACCCGCGATGCGCCGGTCGTCTCGACCAGCCGAAAGTTTGATCCCTCGGTGCGTCAGTCCGGTCCGGTCAACCAAGGCCGCCCGATGGCGGATCCGTCGCCGCAACCTCCGGCGCCACCCGCAGGCGCGGCACGAAACCGGACCATCGCCCCTGCCTCGCCCGGGGCGGGTGGTGGGATCAGCCTGGAAACCGGGGTGCTCAACCTCAAGCACAGCGCGCCCGCGCCGCTGCCGGACCCGGTGATCGTACAGCCCGAGCCGAACACCGAGGCCTTCCCCGAGGCCGATGACAACCCGATCAAGGTCACGGCGGAATCGCCGGTCTCGACCTTCTCGATCGACGTCGACACGGCCTCCTGGGCCTTCATTCGAAATGCGCTGAACCGGGGGCAGCTGCCGCCGAAGGACGCGGTGCGGATCGAGGAGATGGTCAACTATTTCTCCTACGATTACCCGGCCCCCGAGGGGGATGCGCCCTTTGCGACCCATGTGGGTGTCAGCGACAGTCCCTGGGTCGAAGGTACACAGATAGTCCACATCGGCTTGCAAGGCATCCTGCCCGAGGCACGGCCGCCGATGAACCTGGTGTTCCTGGTGGACACCTCCGGTTCGATGAACAGCGCCGACAAGCTGCCGCTGCTCAAGCAGAGCTTTCGCCTGATGCTGGGCCAGCTGGGCGAGAATGACACCCTCGCCATCGTCACCTACGCGGGCAGTGCGGGCCTTGCGTTGGAACCCACCAAGGCGACGGAGCGCGAGACGATCCTCGCGGCGCTGGACCAGATGCACGCGGGCGGCAGCACCGCCGGGCAGGCCGGCCTGCAACAGGCCTATGCGACGGCGGCAAAGATGGCGCGTGATGGCGATGAGGATGCGGTCAGCCGGGTGATCCTGGCCACGGACGGCGATTTCAACGTCGGCATCAGCGACCCCGATGAGCTCAAGGACTTCATCGCCGACAAGCGCGACGAGGGCACCTACCTGTCGGTGCTGGGCTTTGGACGCGGCAACCTGGACGATGCGACGATGCAGGCGCTGGCGCAGACCGGCAACGGGATCGCCTCCTATATCGACACGCTGGCCGAGGCGCAGAAAGTGCTGGTGGACCAACTGACCGGCGCGCTGGTGCCGATCGCCGATGACGTCAAGATCCAGGTCGAATGGAACCCGGCGCTGGTCGCTGAGTATCGCCTGATCGGCTACGAGACCCGTGCACTGAAACGCGAGGATTTCAACAACGACAAGGTGGACGCGGGCGAAATCGGCGCCGGCCACCAGGTGACGGCGCTTTATGCGATCACCCCGGTCGGGTCGCCGGCACGCATGACCGATCCGCTGCGCTACGCGGCGGGGGATGCGGCGCCTGTCGCGGATGACACCGGCGAACTTGGCTTCCTGCGTCTGCGCTACAAGGCGCCCGGCGAGGACACCAGCAAGCTGATCGAAACACCGATCATGGCCGATGCCGCGCCGCTGGCAGAGGCGGACTGGGCGCTTGCCATCGCCGGGTTCGGACAGATCCTGCGCGGATCCGACCTGATCGGTGACTGGAGCATGGGCGACGCCATCGCGCTGGCGCAGGGCGCGCGTGGCGAGGATGCCTTTGGCTACAGGCAAGGGGCGATCACGCTGATGCGCCTGGCGCAAAGCTTGCAACAGTGAAACCCGTCCCGGCCCTGCGCCGGGACCTCCGTGCCCCCGTGCCTGTCGCGGGGGCTTTCCTGTTCCGGTGACATATGATCTTTCCGTCACCAAACCGTCACGCAGCTGTTACCTCTTGGCGCCTATGCCCCCGGTACCAATCAACAGGGGGACTCCATGCATTTCCGCGCCCTTTGCCTGACGAGCGTTCTGGCCCTTGCCGCCAGCGCCGCCACGGCAGACATGAATTTCAACCGCATCGCCTCGTTCGGCACCTACCTGAACATGGCCGACGGGGAAGACCTTTCCCGCACGTCTTCGGCAGAGATCATCGCCGCCACGGCTGACGGCATGACACTGGTCTATACCGACAGCCCGCTGGGCGTGATCGGCCGCGTCGATATCACCGATCCCGCCAACCCGGCTCCGCTGGGCAACGTGGCGCTGGACGGTGAGCCGACCGCCGTCGGCATCGTGGGCAGCACGGCCTTCGTCGGCGTGAACACCTCGGCCAGCTTCACCGATCCCTCGGGTCACCTGGCGATCATCGACGTCATCTCCGGTGACATCACCGCCACCTGCGACCTCGGCGGCCAGCCGGATTCCGTTGCGGTGTCCAAGGATGGCACCCGCATCTCCATCGCGATCGAGAACGAGCGGGACGAGGACCTGGGCGATGGCCGCGTCGGCCAACTGCCTGCCGGTTTCCTGGTGATTGGCGAGATCAAGGGCGGTGCGCTCTCCTGTGATGACCTGGTCAGGGTCGAGATGACAGGCCTTGCCGACATTGCGCCCGAAGACCCCGAACCCGAGTTCGTCGACATCAATGACCTCGGCGAGACCATCGTCACGCTGCAGGAAAACAACTATCTCGTGATCGTGGGCGCCGATGGGTCCATCATCAACCATTTCTCCGCCGGTGCCGTCGATCTGGACAGGATCGACACGCTGGACGAGCGCGGCTCGCTCGACTTCGACAAGTCGCAGAAGGGCCGCAAGCGTGAGCCCGACGCCGTCAAGTGGATCGACAGAGATCATTTCGCCATCGCCAACGAAGGCGACATGGACGGCGGATCGCGCGGCTGGACAATCTTCTCGAAAACCGGCGACGTGGTCTATGAATCCGGTGTTTCCTTCGAACACGCGCTGATCCAGATCGGCCACTACCCGGACAAGCGGTCCGACGCCAAGGGCGTCGAGCCCGAGTCGATCGAAACCGCCGTTTTCGACGGCACGCCGATGGTCTTTGTCGGTTCCGAGCGCGGCTCTGCCGTGGGTGTCTACGACGTCACCGACCTCGCCAACCCGGTTCTGAAACAGATCCTGCCTTCGGGCATCGGCCCGGAGGGCTATGTTGCCATCCCGTCCCGCAACCTGCTGATCTCGGCCAACGAGGAAGACCTGATCGAAGACGGCGGCGTGCGTGCGCATGTCATGATCTTCCAGTACCAGGACGCCGACGCGATGTACCCGACGCTGACTTCCGAAGGCGCAGAGCAGCTGATCGGCTGGGGCGCGATCTCGGGCATGGTGGCGGATGCGGACGGTATCGTCTGGGCCGTGAACGACAGTTTCTACGGCTTCCAGCCCTCGATCTTCAAGATCGACACCACGCAGACCCCGGCGCGCATCGTGGACGTGATCCGCGTGCATCGCGCCAATGGCGACGCCGCGCAAAAGCTGGACCTTGAAGGTATCACGCTGGATGGCAATGGCGGTTTCTGGGTTGCCTCCGAAGGCCGGACTGAACGCGGCATCCCGCATGCGATCTACCACGTCACCGCCGACGGTCTGATCAAGACCAACTCGGCCGAGATCATGATCCCCGACGCGCTGACCGCCGTCGAAAAGCGCTTTGGCTTCGAGGGCATCACCCGCGTCGGCGACACGCTCTGGATGGCGGTTCAGCGTGAATGGAAGGACGATCCCAAGAACCACGTCAAGCTGGTCTCCTACAACATCGAGACCCAGGAATGGGGCGCCGTGCTCTACCCCAAGGCCGATCCGGCCAAGGGCTGGGTCGGCCTGTCCGAGATCGTGGCGCATGGCGACTTCATGTATGTCATCGAGCGTGACAACCAGATCGGGGCCAATGCCGTCACGAAAAAGATCTACCGCATCCCGATGGCCGACATGCAACCTGCAACGCTGGGTGGCGAGCTGCCCGTCGTGACCAAGGAAGAAGTGCGCGACCTGATCCCCGATCTCGCCAGCTACGGCGGCTATATCGTGGACAAGGTCGAGGGACTGGCGATTTTCCCGGACGGCACGGTCTGGGTCTCGACGGACAACGACGGCGTGGACGACAGCTCTGGCGAAACCTTCTTTTGGATGTTCAAGCTCTGAGGGGACCGGCTTTCCGGAACACGAACGCCCTGCGGGAGACCGCGGGGCGTTTTCACATGCGTAGGGCGGGGTTTCCCTGCCGGTCTTCCAGTTCGAAACTCCGTGCAGAATTTTGGCGCATATGGGTTCAGAGAAGCCTTGGCTTTTGGCACCTCTCCCGCAAGCCCAAGGGCAATGACGCAAGATAATGCATCTGAGCGACGGAAACCGGCATCTTCGGGAGGGAAGCACATGTTCCATAGGGGTCCAACCCGGTCGCAGCGGGTAACATCTTGAACGCGCTCGAAGCCGCGCTCTATCGTGGCCGGATCGGCCGCCGCCGTTTCATGCAACTGGCCCTTGCCACCGGGGCCTCGCTGAGCGCGGTGTGCGCGATGGCGCAAGAGGGCGGCGATGCCGCGATCACCCAGCTTTACAACGCGCAGAACCTGCGAGACAGCTATGCCTACATCGTCGTCGGTTCCGGTTCCGGCGGCGCCACCGTCGCGGGCCGGCGGGTGAATATCCCGCAAAGCTATCTCTACCCGGTGCTGAAACAGGGCAATGTCACCCTGCTGACAGTGGCCGAGGCGACGACCCTGATCATGGAAGGCACGACCTGCAAGGGTGTGAACTTCGTCCAGGACGTACAGATGAAATCGGCCCGCGCGCCCCGCGTGATCCTTGCTGCGGGTGCGATCAACACGCCCAAGATGCTGGTGCTTTCGGGCATCGGCCCCAAGGCAGAACTCGACCGGATCGGCGTGCCGGTCACGGTCGACCTGCCCGGCATCGGCCAAAACTTCCAGGATCACGTCCTGCTGGCGGGCTGCATCTGGGAATACAACGAGCCGCTGCCGCCCCGGAACTCGCTGGCCGGGGCCATCTTCTTCTGGAAGAGCGACAGCGCGCTCGACAACCCGGACATGCAGCCCTTCCAGATCGAGGTGCCCTACGCCACCGAGGTCACAGGCCCGTCCTATGCCCCCCCGCCGGGGCATGGACCCTGTCGCCCGGCCTTGTCCGCCCCAAAAGCCGGGGCCGCGTCTACCTCACGTCGAACGACCCGATGGCCCAGGCCAGGGAGGACGCGCAGTTCCTGTCGCATCCCGACGATCTCACGGCGGTGGTCCGCTGCATCGAGCTCTGCCGCGAGATCGGCAATTCCGGTGCGATGAGGGAGTTTGTCAAACGCGAGGTCATGCCCGGCGCGCTTTCACCCGCCGAGATGCAGGACTTCGCGAAAAATGCCGCCGGCACCTATTTCCACGAAAGCTGCACCTGCAAGATGGGCACCGACGAGATGTCCTTGGTCGACGCCAACCTGTCTGTCTACGGGGTCGAGGGGCTGAGCATCGCCGATGCCTCGATCATGCCACGCGTGACCACCGGCAACACCATGGCGCCCACGGTCATCATCGGCGAACGCGCCGCCGACATCCTGCTGGCCTGAGCGCCGGGGCAACCCACCCCGCCCCTGTTTCTTCTTGGCAAAAATACCCCTGGGGGGAGGACCGAAGGGACGGGGGGCAACGCCCCCTCACTCCGGATGGGACAGCAACTCCGGCAGGGCCTCTGCCAGCAGGTCCCAGACGATGCGCACGCGCGGGCTGGTCCGCAACTCGCGGTGCGCGACCAGCCAGATCGGAAAGCGAAAGGTCACGTCAGGCAGGACGCGACGCATCTCCGGCGCGGCGTCGCCCAACCCGCAGGGGACGGTGCCCAGCCCCACGCCCATGCGGGCCATTTCCCAATGCACCGTGTGCGAAGAGGTCAGGACCGGGAACTGTGCCGGTGTCACCGGGATGCCGCGTTTCTGCAGCGCTTCCATGAACTGGGTGTTGTCGGCAAAGCCGATGAACTCCGCGCGGGCGAGGTCGGCGGGATCGGTGATCGGGCCCAGCCGCTCCAGGTAGTCGATGGAACCGTAGAACGTGCCCTCGTCCTCGCCCACCCGCTTGGCGATCAGGTCCGGCTCCTCGGGGCGGGCGTTGCGGATGGCGATATCGGCCTCGCGGCGGCGCAGGTCGCGGATCTCGTTCGAGGCGACAACCTCCAGCGTGATCCCCGGCGCCACGTCGCGCAACCGCCGCGCGATGCGCGGCATCAGCCAACTGGAATAGACCTCTGACGCGGTGACGGCCACATGACCCGAAGCCGCCTGCGCCTGGCCAGAGGCGGCCAGCGACACGCCGACCGCCGCCTCGCCCATCGCGCGGACGTGGCCCATCAGCTGCGTGCCTGCCTGGGTCAGCACAAGGCCGCGCCCGACCCGTTCGAACAGCACCAGCCCCAGCTCTTCCTCCAGCGCCGTCACCTGCCGGCCCAGCGTCGGCTGGGTCATCCCCAGCGCCCGTGCGGCAGCAGAAAGCGAGCCCTCCTCGGCGGTGACGAGAAAGGCCCGTGCGCGGTTCCAGTCGAAGGTGACAGAGCGCCAATCCATGCAAGAATGCATGGCGATGGCGGCCCGCTTGTCAATAGCGCAGTGATCCCGCAGAAAAAACGCCCCGGACGAATTGTCCGGGGCGCGCACTACTCACACGAGGGTCTTGGGATCAGTTGACGGCTTCTGCGTCAACGACGTCCTTCTCTACCATTTGGGCGTCCGGCCGGGCGATTGCAATGCGCCGCGGTTTCAGGGCCTCGGGAATTTCGCGCTTCAGGTCGATGTGCAGCATGCCGTTTTCATGCGTCGCACCCTGGACCCGGACGTGATCGGCCAGGTGGAACCGGCGTTCAAAGGCACGGGTCGCGATGCCGCGATGCAGGTAGGACTTGCCTTCATCGTTGTCGGCCTTGCGGGCCGAGACCACCAGCGCCTGTTCCTTCACCTCGACCGACAGGTCCTCGTCGGCGAAACCGGCCACGGCAATCGAGATGCGGTAGGCGTCATCGGCGGTCTTTTCGATGTTGTAGGGGGGATAGCCCGGCTGCGCGGTGTCGCTGGCCAGAACGCGGTCCATCAGGTCGGCAATCTGGTCGAACCCGACAGTGGCACGGTAGAGCGGGGCAAAATCGAAATGTCGCATGGAATCCTCCGTTTGAGCGATACCTGTCTGTGGTGCGCCTTCCCTCATGGGACAGGCGTCGAAAGCACCGGAACCCTGTCATAGGCGTCCCGGTGACATTGAAATTGGGGAGCGTTCGGAGCGGTTTCAAGACCCTCAGGGCCGGACGAACCGCGCCCCAGTTTCGCGCCGGTCTCCGGCTGCCAGACGGTCCAGCCCCGCGCCGGGGTCGCGGTTGGCGGCCAGCGCGCTCTTCAGCGCGTCCAGCGGCGCGCCCAGCCCGCTGGCCAGGGCCACGGGTTTGCCGTTGGCCTGTGCCTTGGACGAGACCACGGAAACGATCTGCGCCACCCCGTCCTGCAACCGGAAGACCGGAGAACCGGAGGCGCCGAAATCCACCACGCAGGAGAGCACCAGCATCCCGTCCTGCCGCGCCAGAACCTCGCAGGTTTCCTGCAAGGACGGCGCCTCGGACCGGTCGCGGGCATAGGAAACGACGCCCACCTCTTCGCCCTTGGACGGGCCGGGGCCGACGGCAAAGGGCGTGATCGTGGTGTTGCGGATCGGGTGCTGCAACTCGATCAGCGCAAGGTCGTGGCGAACACGGTCCGTGCTGGCCTGTGCGCCATAGACGAAATCCGGATGCGGCACCGCCTTGCGCACCAGTCGGTAGGCCGCCGCGCGCCCGTTGCGCCATCCGGCCAGGAACTGCATATCCTCGACCGAGACGCGGTTGCCGGTATCGGGATCATAAAGGCAATGCGCCGCCGTCAGCACCAGCCGGGGCGCAATCAACGCACCTGTGCAAAAAGCGCTGCCGGCGATCTCGATCCGTCCGACCGCCTCCCATCCGCGGCCGTCCTCGGCCGTTTCCATGCTGAAAAGACCCTGGGCCCCCGCAGAGGTGCCCAGCAGCCAGAGAGAGAAAACCAAAAAGAGCCGCACTGAACCGTCCTATACTTTTGGACATAAATTTGCACGGCATCTGGGCAAAATTGAGGCAAAGACGCCGCAATTATAGACTGTTCTTGTCAGGTCAACGATCGCGGTTTCGGCCCCCCGGTCGCCCAGTCCAGCAGTTCGACAGTATGCACCACGGGTACTTCGGTGCCGCTGCCGATCTGCATCATGCAGCCGATGTTCCCGGCGGCGATGACCTCCGGCTTCTTGACCTCCAGCGTGCGCACCTTGCGGTCTTTCAGCTTGGCCGAGATTTCGGGCTGCATCAGGTTGTAGGTGCCCGCGCTGCCACAGCACAGGTGGCTGTCGGCCGGTTCCACCACCTCGAAACCCGCGCGTTTCAGCAGGTCCTTGGGCGCTGTCTTGACCTTTTGTCCATGCTGCAGGGAACAGGCGGCGTGATAGGCCACCCGCAGGCCCTTTGTCTCACCCTCGGGGATTTCCAGCCGGGCCAGCAGCTCGCTGATGTCCAGGGCGATCCCCGCCACCCGCGCCGCGTCATCGGCCAGCGCATCCTGCGCGAACATGTGGCCGTAATCCTTGACCGTTGTGCCGCAGCCAGAGGTGTTGATGACGATGGCGTCCAGACCCTCTCCGTCCATCTCGTCCGTCCAGGCGCGGATGTTCTTCGCCGCCGTCGCGTGGCTTTCGCGGGTCTTGCCCATGTGATGCGTCAACGCCCCGCAACAGCCGGCACCTTTCGCCACTACCACCTCGCAGCCCAGCCGCGTCAGCAGGCGGATTGTGGCATCGTTAATGTCCGTGTTCAGCGCCTTCTGGGCGCAGCCGGTCATCAGCGCCACGCGCATCCGCCTTTCCGCCTTGGGCGCGAAACTCTGCGGATCATCGTTGCGGCTGACTGGCGGGATCCTGTCGGGCGCCATGTCCAGCATGGCGCGCAGCCGCGCGTCAGGCACCATCCCGCGCAGGGGCTTGCCGATCTTCGCCGCCAGCAGCGCCAGCCGGAACCGGCCCGGGTAGGGCAGGATGCGCGCCAGCAGCCAGCGCAGCGCCTTGTCGTGCCAGGGCCGGTCATAGTGTTTCTCGATATAATCGCGCGCGTGGTCGACCAGGTGCATGTAGTGCACACCCGACGGGCAGGTCGTCATGCAGGCCAGACAGGACAGGCAGCGGTCGATGTGCTTGACGGTCTTCTTGTCCGGTACACGCTCGTTTTCCAGCATGTCCTTGATCAGGTAGATGCGGCCACGCGGGCTGTCCAACTCGTCGCCCAGAACCTGGTAGGTGGGACAAGTCGCGGTGCAGAACCCGCAATGCACGCAGCTGCGCAGGATCTGGTTGGCGCGCGCGGTGCCCGCGTCCTTCAGTTGCTCTTCGGTGAAATTCGTCTGCATGTCAGTCCATCATCTGGGCCAGGGCAAGGCCAAACCAAGGGAGCGCGCAGGCCAGCAGCGCGCCGCGTTTCGTCCATCGGCTGTTCGCCGCACCGGGCAGCCGTCGCCTCAGGGCCTGCGCCACCATGACCACCGTCAGCACCCAGCCGGTCCAGAGCGCGGCCAGCGAGGCCAGGGCCGACCTTTCCTGCAGGTACAGCGCCAGTGCCGAGGCCAGGAAGACCGCCAGCGCCAGCCCGATCAGCGGGCCCAGGGTGTTGGGCAGTTGAAACAGCACCGCGCCCAGCAAGGGCGCCGCGACAAAGCCCATGACAAAGAGGACCAGGGCCGGATTGGCCATCAGGCCATGATCCCCGGGTTCAGCATGCCGCGCGGATCGAACCGGGCACGGATGCCCGCGCTCAGCGCCGCCACGGCGGTCGGTTCCGGCTGGAACACCGGCAGCTCCAGCCGCGTCTGTTCCGAGGCGCGGATCAGCGTCGCATGCCCTTGAAGTCCCTTGGGCCGCAGGTCGGTGCCGGGTGCGCTTTCCACCCAGATCAACCCGCCACCCCAGTCGTACAGCACGCGTTCGACCGGATGCGCCGCGCGCAACCCGGCCACCAGCCCCGGCGCCTCGCTGGGCCGGACGGAGAACTTCCAGACATCGCCGCCGGTGCCCTGCATGATCTCCACGTCCCGCACCCAGCGCCAGAGCTCGGCAACCCGCTCCGGGTCCGTCTCGACCCGCACGGAAAACTCCGTGAGCATCTCCTGCAACCGCCCGGTGCGATAGGCGACCGACCCGGCAAATCCCTCCAACCGCAACAGGGTCAAAGGCTGTTCGCCCGGCCCGCCCGGCGCATGGGCCGCGCCCGTCACCTCGTAAGGCGAGGTCAGTGCCCGGCTCATCACCTCCTGCGCGCCTGCCTCGTCCAGCCCGTCGATCATAAGGCAGGCGGCGGTTTCCGGCACCGGCAGTACCTTGAGGCTGACCTCGGTCAGCACTCCAAGGGTGCCCCAGCTGCCGCACATCAATTTGACCAGGTCATAGCCGGTGACATTCTTCATCACCCGGCCGCCGTTCTTGACCACCTGCCCGGCGCCATCGACGAATCGCACACCCAGCAGGAAATCCCGCGCCGCACCCGCCTGCACCCGGCGCGGTCCGCTGACATTGGCCGCCACCACGCCGCCAATCGTCGGCTCGCCGGACGTCCCCAGCAGCCCGCGATGATCCATCGGCTCAAAGGCCAGGCGCTGTCCCTCCGCCGCCAGCGCGCCTTCGATCTCGGCCAGCGGCGTGCCTGCGCGCGCAACCAGCGTCAGCGCGCCCGGCTCGTAAAGCGAGACACCCGACAGGCCACCCGTCTCCAGAACCGCCGCCGCGCTGGTCACGCCCACGGCCCGCGTTCCGCCGCCGCGAATGTGAAAGGGGTCGCTGGCGCTTCCGATCACCTCGGCCAGGTCTGCTTCGCTCTCTGGTTTCATGCGCCACGCTCCTGGCTTCTTCTTGGTAAAAATACTCCGGGGTGTGGGGCTGGCCCCACTCCCTCACTCCGCCGCCAGCGCGACGCTCCGCCGTCTTTCCGACGCGGTCAGCGGAAAGACCTTGGCCGGGTTCAACAGCCAGGCCGGGTCAAAGACGTCCTTGACCGCCATCTGCGCTTCCAGGTCGACCGGATCGTACTGGTCCACCATCAGGTCGCGCTTCTCGATGCCCACGCCATGTTCGCCGGTCAGGCAGCCGCCCACCTCGACGCAGAGCTTCAGGATCTCCGCCCCGAAGGCCTCGCAGGTTTCCAGTTGCCCCGGTTCATTGGCGTTGAACAGGATCAGCGGGTGCATGTTGCCGTCGCCGGCATGAAACACGTTGGCGACGTCCAGGCCGAATTCCCTGGACATCTCGCCGATGCGGCGCAGGACGTAGGGCAGTTCATTGACCGGAATCGTGCCGTCCAGGCACATGTAGTCGTTGATGTTGCCCATTGCGCCAAAGGCGGATTTCCGACCCAGCCAGATCCGGGCAGCCTCGTCGGCGCTCTGCGCCTCGCGCAGTTCCACCGGGTTGTGGCGCCGGGCGATCTGCAGGATCAGGCCAAGCTGCTCGTCGATCTCTGCCGCGCTGCCCTCGACCTCGACGATCAGCAGGGCCTCGCAGTCAGGGTAGCCCGCCTTGGCGAAATCCTCGGTCGCACGGATACAGGGGCGGTCCATGAACTCGATCGCCACGGGCAGGACGCCCGCCTTGATGATGTCACTGACGCATTCGCCCGCCACTTCGTTCGAGTCGAATCCCATCAGCACCGGCCGCGCGCCCTCGGGCTTGCGCAGGATGCGCAGCGTCGCCTCGGTCACGACGCCAAGTTGCCCCTCGCTGCCGCAGATCAGCCCCAGCAGGTCCAGCCCGCCCGCATCCAGATGCGCCCCGCCGATCTCGACCACCGTGCCGTCCATTTGCACCAGGGTCACGCCCAGCAGGTTGTTTGTCGTCACGCCGTATTTCAGGCAATGCGCCCCGCCCGAGTTCATGGCGATATTCCCGGCAATCGCGCAGGCCAACTGCGACGAGGGGTCGGGGGCGTAAAAGAAATCCTCTTCCTCCACCGCGCCGGTCACGCTCAGGTTGGTGCGCCCGGTCTGCACGCGGATGATGCGGTCGGCGTAATCCACCTCCAGCACCTCGTTCATCCGCGCCACGCCCAGGATCACCGAATCCGCCGTCGGCAGCGCGCCCCCCGCCAGCGAGGTGCCCGAACCCCGCGGCACCACGGGCACGCCTTCCTCGTGGCAGATCTTCAGCACGGCGGCGACCTCTTCGGTCGAGGAGGGGAGCACAGCGGCCAGCGGCGGACAGCGATAGGCGGTCAGCGCGTCGCATTCATAGGCGCGCGTCTCCATCTCGTCCTCGATCACCGCGTCGGCGGGCAATACGCTGCGCAACCGCTCGACGATCCGCGCCTTCTTGGCCAGGATGACGGGGTTCGGCTCTGGCATCTGCATTTCGGGTCTCCTCGGGCACAGCGGCATCGGGGCAATTGGTAAGAAGATATAACCAAAAACCCCTGCGCGCCACCTGGAATCGCGTTGCGGCGGCGCGGCATCTTGCCATTTTTCCGGCTACAGGGTCAGGTGCGCGCATGAGTTGGGTCAAGATCATTCATCTACTTTGCGTCATGGGCTGGATGACCTCCATCTTTGCCGTGCCGCGCGCGATCATCTACTGGAAGCGTGAGCACGCGCTGCTGGGCGAAAACGGGCCGCTGGGCGATCTGACCTTTCGGCTCTACCGATTTTCCTTTGGCCTGGGCGTGATCGCCATCATCACCGGCGTCTGGTACGGGATCTGGTTGGGCTGGCCCGCCTGGCTGCATCTCAAGGCCACGCTGGTCGTTCTACTGGCGGCGCATTACCTCTGGACCGGGCGGCTGGTGCGTCGGGCACAGCGGGGCATCTTCACCGAAAGCGACATGTACCTGCGTATCTTCAACGAGGTCAGCGTGATCGGCACCATCGCGATCCTCTGGGTCGTCGTGGCGCAGCCCTTCTGATGACCTGGGAGACGTTGCGCGCCGGGTTCACCCTCTGGGATGCTGGCGCGCTGGCGCTGCTGGTCCTGGCCTGGGCCGGCGCGACCTGGTTCATCGAGCATCCGCCACGGGGGCGGCCCTCCACCTCTGTCCTGATGGCAGGCTATCGCCGGGCCTGGATGGAGGTCTTTGTCACCCGCGATCCGCGCATCTTCGATTCGCAGATCGTCGGCAGCCTGCGTCAGGGCACGGCGTTTTTCGCCTCGGCAAGCATGATCGCCATCGGTGGCGGGTTCGCCCTGATCGGCAATGCCGACCGGCTGCGCGGGGTGGCGCAGGACCTGGCGCCCTCGGTCGATCCGGTGGTGGTGCTGGAAATCAAGCTGATGCTGATGATGTTCTTTGCCGCCAATGCCTTTCTGAAATTCGTCTGGTCACACCGGCTGTTTGGCTATGCCTCGATCCTCATGGCGGCGGTCCCGAACGAGGCCGATCATCCGGCGGCCTATCCACGCGCCCGCAAGGCGGGGGAAATCAATGTCACCGGCGCGCGCAGCTACAATCGCGGGCTGCGCTCGGTCTATTTCGGGATAGCCTCGGCGGCCTGGCTGATCGGGGCGGCGGCCCTGATCCTGGCCACGCTGATCACGCTTGCGGTCATCCTGCGGCGCGAGTTCGCCTCCGGCTCGCGCGAGGTCCTGCTGGAAAACAGCGACAAGATGGAGTGACCAGGCTCCGGCCCCGATCCGGGATCGCCCTCCGCGCTTCGTGATCCACAGGGCGGTGCAGGGCTGTTAGGCTGAACGCATGAGACACCTCGCAGCCTTCCTTTTCTTCGCCGCCCCCGCGCTTGCCGACCCGCCGCAGATTGACCGCGTCGAAGCTGGGCGCAGCGGCGACAACTGGCGGTTTTCCGTCACGCTCTCGCACCCGGACACCGGCTGGGATCATTATGCCGACGGCTGGCGCGTGGAACTGCCGGACGGCAGGGTTCTGGGGACCCGGGAGTTGTTGCATCCGCATGTGAACGAACAGCCCTTTACGCGCTCGCAGTCCGGTATCGTTCTCCCCGAGGGTGCGGCCCGAGTCATGATCCGGGCGAAATGTTCGGTGGACGGCTGGTCTGCCGAAGCCGTGCCCTTTTCGCTGCCGTAGGGCGGGGGTCACCCCGCCGCCCTGCCAGCGGTCTCAGCTCCGCCCTTCGCGCATCCAGGCGCCGACGATCAGCCCGGCAGCCAGCAGCAGAACCAGCCACTCCGGCGCCAACGGGGTTTGGCGGACATCCAGCGTCTCGTAGGCCTCGCGCGGGGTCAGCCCGATCCAGCCGCGTCCGGCGGCAGGCCGCCCGGCACGCACCTCGCGGATCGAAGGCAACCCCTCTTCCAGCCGCATGATGCCGCCGCGCATCTCGTCGATGATCGGCGCCAGCGCCGTGCCGGATGCGATGGTCTGGACAAACTCGCGTGGCGCCGAGGGGCCAAGCCCCACCACCGCCGACAGCGCGTTTTCCTCCAGCCGGTAAAGACCGATCTGAGGCCCGTCGTAGATCGCCTCGTAACGGCCCGGGCTGACCTCTTCCAGCGGCACCTGCACCTCGTCGCCATCGGGCGTTGTCACGGTCACGTCGCCCACGAACTCGTTAAGGGTGCGGCGCACGATGCGCATGCTTTGCCCGGCAGGTTCGGCCCAGAGCGCCTCTTCCTCCAGTTCGGGTTCCTTCATCATCCAGTGCGCCAGCCGCCGCAGCAGGTCCAGTTGCGGCCCGCCGCCCTCGTAGCCCCGGCTCCACAGCCAGGCCTGGTCCGAGGCCAGCAGCGCCACGCGCCCCTCGCCCACGCGGTCCAGCACCAGCAGGGGGCGGTCGTCCACGCCGGACATGACCACGTCGCCCTTGATCGGCTGCACCTCGATCTGGCGCAGCCAGCGGCCCCAGTCATCCGCGCCGGACAGGCCCGATGTCACCGGGTGACGCTGGCCAAGGTCGGTCACGGCGGGCTTGTAGCCCTGGTCGACCACCCGCGCGGTCGGTTCCGCCGGCAGGATGTCCGCCAGCGGCGAGCGGTAGATCGAATCCGCCGAGGCGAAATCCGGCCCCGCGGCGACCAGCACGGCGCCGCCCTTTTCGACGTAGTTGCGCACGTTGTCGAGGTAGATGGCGGGCAGGATGCCGCGCCTCTTGTAGCGGTCGAAGATGATCAGGTCGAAATCGTCGATCTTGTCGAGGAACAGCTCTCGTGTCGGGAAGGCGATCAGCGACAGTTCGTTGACCGGCACGCCATCCTGTTTTTCCGGCGGCCGAAGGATGGTGAAATGCACCAGGTCGACGGAGGAGTCAGATTTCAGCAGGTTACGCCAGGTGCGCCCGCCCGCGTGCGGTTCGCCCGAAACCAGCAGCACGCGCAGCCGGTCGCGCACGCCGTTGATCTGGATCAGCGCCTTGTTGTTGCGGTCGGTCAGCTCTCCATCCGCCTCGGGCACTGTGAACTCGATCACGTTCAACCCGCCGTGGGGCAGGGTGATCGGCAGGGTCAGGTCCTCGCCGATGGGCACGGTAAAGCGGTCCGCCTCGTCGCCGTCGACCGAGATCAGGATATCGGTGCGGGTGTCGCCGGGCGCGGCGCCGTTGTCCTCGATCCGCAAGGTCAGTTCGACCTCCTCGCCCAGGATGGCAAAGGACGGCGCGTTGCGCACGACCAGGCGGCGGTCCCAGTCGTCTTCCTTGCCGGTCATCAGCAGGTGCATGGGCGCGGGCAGGTCAGGCGCGCGTTCAAGGTCATGCAGGCGGCCATCCGATAGCAGCAGGATACCGGCGATGCGCCCGCGCGGTTCCTCGGCCAGCGCATTGGACAGGGCCGTCATTAACAGCGTGCCGGCGTCACCTTCGCCATCTGGAACGGGAATGCGGCGCACCTCGGTATTGGGGCGCGCGTCCAGCTGTGCTTCCAGCCGCGCGGCGGCCTCGGTGGTGACGTCGGCACGCTCTGCCAGCTGCTGCGAGGCGGTCTCGTCCACCAGCATCAGCACGATATCTGACAGGGGCGCGCGGTCCTCGATCTGGTACGAGGGCTGTGCCAGCGCACCCACCAGCACCACGCCCGCCAGGAACCGGAGTGCCCAGCCCGACAACCCGCGCCAGAGCGCAAGGCCCGTGCCCAGCAGCGCCAGCGCCGCCAGTATGGCAATCGCCGCCCAGGGGAGCAGCGGGTCGAATACAATCTGTCCGTTCATCTCTGCTCTCGCTTATTGGCCCAGGCGGTCCAGCAGGGCGGGGACATGGACCTGGTCGGATTTGTAGTTGCCGGTCAGGACGTGCATCACGAGGTTCACGCCGAACCGATATGCGATCTCGCGCTGGCGTTCCCCGGTAAAGCCGCTGCCGATGGGCACCAGCGGATTGCCGTTGCCATCCATCGCCCAGGCGGCGGCCCAGTCGTTGCCGCCGATGACCACCGGGGTCACGTTGTCGTTGAGGTCGCGAAAGGGCATGCCCTCGATCAGTTCCGCGTCCGGTGGAGCGGCCTCGACCCAGACCTCGCGGCCGGCGTACCGGCCGGGGAAGTCCTGCAGCAGGTAGAACGTGCGGGTCAGGACGTGGTCCTCGGGCACCGGCTCCAGTGGCGGGATGTCCAGTGGCGCGGCCAGTTGCTGCAGCTTGCGGCCCTGCGGAGTCGCGGCGCCGAAGCCGGCGATATCCGCGTCGCGGGTGTCAAAGACGATCATGCCACCGGTGCGCAGGTAGGTGTTCAGCTTGGCATAGGCCTCACGCGAGGGGGTCGGCTGATCGGCGGTGATCGGCCAGTAGAGCATCGGGTAAAAGGCCAGTTCGTCGGACTCCAGGTCGACGCCCACCGGCGGGTTCGGTTCGACCGAGGTGCGAAAGTACAGCGTGTCGGACAATCCGCGCAGCCCGGCCTCTGACAGGTCGTCGATGCGGCTGTCGCCGGTCAGGACATAGGCCAGAACGACTTCCGTTGCGGCGGCGATGGCCGCGCGATCCTCTGCCGTCTGGGCCTGCCCGTGCTGCGGAGCGAGCATCAGCGCGCCCAGCACGATCCCGGCGGATACCGCGCCCCGCAGCCGCCCCGAAAGTGCCAGAGAGGCGATCACATCCGCCAGCAGCAGCGCGATGGCGGCGGCCAGCAGCCAGCCCGCCAGCGGTTTCTCCTGCGGCTGAACGATGCCCTCGACCGGGATGCGCTCGGGCCAGACCATCGGAGTCAGCTCCATATCGGTGGTGACCACGTTTCGCGCCAGGCTGCGATCCTCGCCCTGGTAGACGCCGGGGCGCAGGTCCGGCCCCAGGGGCGCCGCGACCAGGTCCGGGCCATCGACGCCGGGCAGTGTGCTGGCCTCGCGCGGGCGGCCAAAGGCATCCAGGACGCGGATCGGCTGCCAGACGGTGCCCTCCATGTCCTCGATCTCGGGCTGGGCAGCGGCAGAAGAGACGGCCAGCCGTTCCAGCATCTGCACGAAGAGGCCGGAGAGCGGCAGCGATGACCATTCGGCATTGGCGGTGACATGGAACAGCACCACCTGGCCCTGTCCCACGGATTTGCGCGTCACCAGCGGCGTGCCATCGGACAGCTGCGCGACCACGCGCGCCGCCAGCGTCGGATCTGGCTGCGCCATGACCTGGCTGTTCACGGTCACGTCGTCGGGGATCTCCAAGCCGAAAAACGGGCTTTCCTCGGTGAAGGGCGCCAGCGCCTTGGGTTCGCCCCAGCTCATCGCGCCGCCCACGGTACGGCCCCCGGCGCGCAGGCGCACGGGCATCAGGGGATCTTCAAGGTCGCGGCTGATGTCCGAGGCCGCAAGCTTTGGCCCGGCAAAGCGCAGCAGCATCCCGCCCTTCTCCAGCCACTCCAGCACGGCTTCTTCCTCGGCGGGCGACAGGGTGGCCACGTCGGCCAGGATGATGACGTCCGGGTTGGCGGGCAGGATGTCCAGCAGGGCGCCGTCCAGCAGGTCGGCGGTCGGCTCCAGCGCCTTTTCCAGGTAGTGCAGCGGCGACAGCAGCTCCAGCCCCTCGCGGTCGGTCGCGCCCGCGATCAGGGCGACCTCGCGGCGGCGCAGGCTGTCGTCCGGCAGGGTGACGGCCCCGGCGCTGCGGGCGTCCTCGATCTCGAACCGTTCGATGCGGGCGCGCAACTCGGCGGGCAGGGCGATCTCGGTGATCGATTCCATCATCCCGGCCTCGAAGGTCAGCGTGTTGCGGGTCAGCACGGCGGGGTTGCCCGCCGGGTCCTTGCCATGCCCCGCCAGCACCACCTCGGCCTCGGCGCCTTCGCGCAGGCGGCGTGCGGTGATCAGAAGGTTGCCCTCGGAGATTTGCGCGGGTTCCAGCGCATACAGCGTGCGGGGCGCCTCGAAGACGGTCACGCGGCCGCGCGCTTCCAGCGTGGCCAGCAGATCCTCGCGGCCTTCGCGGGCCAGGGCATCGGACATCCAGTAGGTGTCGAAGCCGTCCTCGGGCAGCAGTTCGATGGCGCGGGCGATGTTGTCACCGCTGGGCTGCCAGGGTTCGGGCAGGATGCCGGACAGCCGCGTGCGCAGCACGTCGGCGCTGAGGAATTGGACCTGTTCGGGATCGGTCAGACGCATCACCGCCACGGGCCGCGCATCGCGCCCCGCCTCGGCCAGCAAGCCATCCAGCGCGATCATCCGCCCGCGCCAGTCGGCGGCAGAGGCCCAGCTGGCATCCATCACCACCAGCAAGGGCCCGTCGCCCGCTGCCTCGGTGTCATTGTCGGGGTTCAGCACCGGCCCGGACAGTCCCACGATCACCGCCGCCACCGCCAGCATCCGCAGCAGCAACAGCCACCAGGGCGTGCGGTCCGTCACCTGTTCCTCATCCTTGAGACCCAGGAGCAGGACAACACCCGGGAACATCCGCCGGATCGGCGCAGGCGGCACCGCCCGCAGGATGATCCAGAGGATGGGCAGGGCAAGCAGCCCCAGCAAGAGCCAGGGCGTCGTGAAACCGATCAGGCCGAAAAGCGTCATCCGTGGCTCCCGTCCAGCGCGCGATAGACCCAGAGAAGGGCCGATTGCGCAGTCTGGTCCGTGTGATGGGTAAAGTGCTGCCAGCCGGTCAGCCGACAGATCGCGTCCAGCCGCGCCTTGCGCTCGGCCAGCCGCTGCAGATAGGTCTCGCGCAGATCGCCGGCCTTGAGCGTTTCATGCCGCATGGTCTGGTTCATGCTTTCAAAGATCGTGCGGCCGTCAAAGGGAAAGGCCTCTTCCGTCGGGTCCAGCACCTGCAACAGGACACCGCGGACGCCGCGGTCCGCGGCCTTGGTCAGCGCCGCTTCGACCGGTTCGACGTCGCCCAGGAAATCCGACACGAACAGCGCCTTGGCATTCGGCAGCATGCCGCGTGCCTCTGGTTCGGCGTAGTCGTCCTCGCCGTCCTCGGAAAACATCTCGGCCAGGCGCAGGGTCTGCATGTCGCCCCGGCGTGGCGGCAGGCGCCAGCCGGTCAGGCCGACGCGTTCACCGCCCCGGATCAGCAGGATAGAGGCGGCCAGAGCGACCAGCCGTGCGCGATCCGCCTTGGTCGGTAGGTTCTTGTGGCTGGAAAAGCGCATCGAGGCGCCGGGATCGACCCAGACCTGCACGCTTTGCGCGATCTGCCATTCGCGCTCGCGCACGAATTGCTCGTCCCCGCGTGCCGACCGGCGCCAGTCGATGGACCGATAGCTGTCCCCGGGTTGCAGCGTGCGATATTGCCAGAAATCATCGCCAAGCCCGGCGCGCCGCCGGCCGTGGTCGCCCAGCAGGACGGTGCCGGCAAGATGTTCGGCGCGCGCCAGCAGGGCCGGGAAACGCCCGGCCTCTTCCTGGGCGCGGGTGCGCAGATGGGCGACTGTGGCTGTCACGCCGCGGCCTCGGTCCGGCGCAACCCTGCAGCGACTTCGTCGATCAACGCGCCAAGGTCCTCACCGCGCGCACGCGCCGAAAAGGTCAGCGCCATGCGGTGCACCAGAACCGGCTTGGCCATGTCCAGCACATCCTCGGGCGAAGGCGCCAGGCGGCCCTGCAGCAGGGCACGGGCGCGCACCGTCAGCATCAGCGCCTGCGCGGCACGCGGGCCGGGGCCCCAGGCGACGATGTCCCTGACCCGCTCGGGCGAGGAGGGATCGGAGGGGCGGAAGGCGCGCACGAGGTCCAGGATCATCTCGACCACCGCATCGCCCACGGGCATCCGGCGCAGAAGTGTCTGTGCGGCGATCAGCTCCTCGCCCGTGAAGACCTGGTGCGACTGCGCCTCTTCGGTGCCGGTTGTCGCCAGCAGGATGTCCTTTTCCGTGCCGCGATCCGGGTAGGCCACGTCGATCTGGACAAGGAACCGGTCAAGCTGCGCCTCGGGCAGCGGATAGGTGCCTTCCTGTTCGATCGGGTTCTGGGTGGCGAGAACGTGGAACGGTGCCTCGAGCGAGCGCGTCTGTCCGGCGACCGTCACCTGCTTTTCCTGCATCGCCTGCAACAGCGCCGACTGCGTCCGGGGTGAGGCGCGGTTGATCTCGTCGGCCATCAGCAGCTGGCAGAAGATGGGGCCTTCGATGAACTTGAAGGTCCGCTCGCCGTTGGCGCCGGTCTCCAGCACTTCGGAGCCGAGGATGTCGGCGGGCATCAGGTCGGGCGTGAACTGCACGCGGTTGCCATTGAGCCCCATGACCGTCGACAGGGTTTCCACCAGCCGGGTCTTGCCAAGGCCCGGCAGGCCGATCAGCAGCGCATGCCCCCCGCACAGGAGCGACGACAGGGTCAGGTCGACGACCCGTTCCTGCCCGATGAAGCGCGCCGTGATCGACCGCTTGGCCTCGGCCAGCTTGTCTTCGAGCGCCTCGATCTCGGCGACCAGATCCTCGGCCGCGCCTGCGTGATCGGACATGTCATCTCTCCATTGCATACTATCTCTTTGGGTAAGTATGTATCGACTGGGAAGGGAATGGCAAAAACTATGAGCGGACAAAATCTCGTGACCCCGTCTGCCGACGGCCTTGCCGCCTCGGCCAGAGAGGCCCGAAAAGGCAAGGGCCTGCCGCCCGTGCACAAGTGGAATCCGCCCTTTTGCGGCGATCTCGACATGCGTATCGCGCGGGACGGGACCTGGTTCTACCTTGGCACGCCCATCGGCAGATTCGAGCTGGTGCGCCTGTTTTCCTCGATCCTGCGCAAGGATGGGGATGATTATTTTCTGGTCACTCCGGTCGAGAAAGTGGGGATCACCGTCGATGACGCGCCTTTCGTGGCCGTCGATTTCGAGGCGGAGGGTGAAGGCGAGTCGCAGGTCCTGACCTTCGAAACCCATGTGGGCGATCATGCCGCCGCCGGTCCGGATCACCCGATCCGGGTGGAACGCGATCCCGAGACGGGCGAGCCATCGCCCTACGTCCTGGTCCGGGCCAACCTCGAGGCGCTGATCGACCGCAAGAGCTTTTACCGGCTGGTGGACCTGGGCGCGCATCACGACGGCTGGTTCGGGGTCTGGTCCTCTGGTCAGTTCTTTCCGATCATTCCGTCCGAGGAACTGGGCTGAGACCGGCGTCTTTCGGCGGGACAGCGGGCGAGGGCCATGCTAGAGGCAGCCGCGAACCCTGGATATTCCCCGGAAACGGAACACAGACGCCATGACTGACACCAAACGCATCGTCCTTTCCAGCGACCACGCCGCCATCGACCTGCGGCAGGCCATCGCCCGGCACATCGAGGCGAAGGGCTGGGAGGCGGTGGACATCGGCCCGACAACGCCCGAAAGCACCCACTATCCCGAACATGGTGCCGCCGCGGCGCGCAAGGTGGCCTCGGGCGACTGCGCCCTGGGCATCATCCTGTGCGGGACCGGGCAGGGCATCATGATGGCCGCGAACAAGGTGCCGGGCATCCGCTGCGGCGTCTGCGCCGATCCGTTTTCCGCCCGCATGATCCGTGCCCACAATGACGCGCAGATCCTGTCGCTGGGCGCCCGCGTCGTGGGTGAAGGGCTGGCGCTTGAGATCGTCGACGCCTTCCTCGAAACGGAATTCGAGGGCGGCCGCCACGGCACCCGCGTCGACATGATCAAGGCATTGGAAACCTGAACCGCTCTGCCGGGCCGGGCGCTCAGTCGCCCAGCTTGGCGTGCACCTCGTCCAGGTCGATTTCGCCGATGGGCATCTTGTTGCCCGGGTTGTCGAAATCGTATTTGAACAGGTCGAAGTCCCGGCCATAGATCTCCTTGACCAGGTGCATCGACAGATCGTCGAAGTAGTCCTCGACCGGATGCGCACGTTTCGGACCGTGGCCTTCGGATTCGTTGAATCGGGGGATCGCGGTCAGGTCGACCGTGTGGGGCGTCCGGATATGGTCCAGCACGTCCTGCATCCCCTCGTTGAACTTTTCCGTCCAGATGATGCGGTCATAGCGCCCGCCGTTCACGATGAAGGTGCCGACATGGCCTGACATGGCCGACCAGTGAATGTCCGGTTCCATCGGGCGGCGCCAGCGGATCGTGTCGCGCGCGAACAGCAGGAAACGGCGGAAACTGCGCACCTGGTCGAAATCGAACCCGTTTTCCGGGTCGCCCACCTCGACCCCGTATTTCTGCATCAACAGCGGGACCATGTTGCCGCGATAGCGCTTGCCGTTGCGCTGGATGCCGCAGATTTTGTCGAAAAAGCTGGACAGGACGCGGGTATAGGGGTTCCGCACGCAGGTGAAAGCGTAGGAATTGCGCGTCTTCACGTTGGCACTGATGATCGGCTGGCTGTGGTCCTGCGCCCATTTGTGCAGACCCTGCTTGGCGTCGTGGATGTCACCGTCGAAGAATGTGCCGTGGTCCGAATAGTAGAGGATCTGCCCGATCGTCGAGCAGGCGCACTTGGGCACGACGCGGTACAGGACGCTTTCGCTCTCGGTCATCCAGGTGCCGGGAAACCCCATCAGTCTTGTCCCTTTGTCGCCTGCGGTGGCGGTCGGCTGCGGAAAATCCGCGCAAAGCAGGTTTATTCAACAGAAATTCACCTCTATCAACATAAACAATCGGGCGAAATTGGGGCGATTGGTTCTCTGGATGGCGAAAATTGCCTTCATCCTTTTGTGTCACAAGGATCCTGACGCCATCATCAAGCAGGCGCAGAGCCTGACCGCTGTGGGCGATTACATTTCCATCCATTTCGATGCCCGCGCCGGGGCGCAGGACTTTGCCCGCATCAAGACCGCGCTCAAGGACAACCCCAACGTGGCCTTCGCCCGGCGGATCAAATGCGGCTGGGGGGAATGGAGCCTGGTGCGCGCCACGCTGAACGCGGTCGAAGCGGCGGTGGACGCCTTTCCGCGTGCGACGCATTTCTACATGGTCTCGGGCGATTGCTTGGCGATCAAGTCCGCCGAATACGCACATGCCTTTCTGGACCGCCGCGAATGCGACTACATCGAGAGCTTTGATTACTTCCAGTCGGACTGGATCAAGACCGGCTGGAAGGAAGAGCGCCTGATCTACCGCCACTGGTTCAACGAACGCACTCAGAAACGCCGGTTCTACGCGATGTTCGAGGCGCAGAAGCGATTGGGCCTGACGCGAAAGATCCCGGACGACATCGAGGTCATGATCGGCAGCCAGTGGTGGTGCCTGCGCCGCCGCACGATCGAATGGATCCTTGATTTCGTGAAGACGCGCCGCGACGTGGTGCGCTTTTTCGCCAGCACCTGGATCCCGGACGAGACTTTTTTTTCAGACACTCGTGCGCCATCTCGTGCCAGAGCAGGAGATCGAGAGCCGCACCCTGACCTTCCTGCTGTTCACCGACTACGGGATGCCGGTGAATTTCTACAACGATCACTATGACCTGCTGCTGAGCCAGGACTACCTGTTCGCGCGCAAGATCAGCCCCGAGGCGACAGAACTGCGCCGCCGTCTGGGCGTGCTCTATGCCGCCGAAACGGCGCGGTTCCAGGTCTCGAACGAGGGGCGGTCGCTGTATCGCTTCCTGACCGAACGGGGCCGGACGGGACGTCGGTTCGCGCCCCGTTTCTGGGAAACCGAAAGCAGCCTGGGGCGCGAACGCGAACTGCTGATCGTGATCTGCAAGAAATGGCACGTCGCCAAGCGGCTGACCGACCGTATCCGGCAGATGACGAACATTCCCTGCATCGAGTACCTGTTCAACGAAGACAGCTGCCCCTTGCCGGACCTCGGCGGCATCCAGTCCACCATGTCCAAGCGCCACCGCCACCGCCGGGCCCTGATGCGGATGCTGTACGACTATTACGAGACCGACCGGCTGGTGATCTGCATGGACCCGGCCAACCTGGACCTGCTGGAGGATTTCGGTCGCGACCGGGCGCAGACCCGCATGCTGGAGATCGAGTGCCACTTCTCGGACGATTACCTGGCTGGCCATGCCATGCGCTCGGGGCTGGCCGGGGAACGCACCCCGCCCGAGACGCTGGCGCGGCTGTTGCCCACCGTGCGCAACGACCTGCTGCACGAAAGCGACCGCATCCGCGACGCCAAGTTCGACAATCACCTGCGCCTGCGCGAGATCGACCCGCGAGAGGCCCATGCCCAGGCCCTGGCCGGCTTCCTTTCGGTGCCTGCAAGTGTCGCGCAGGAGATCGTGGCGCTGGATCAACTTTTCGCGGATTGAGCCGCCCGCGTGCCAAGAAAGCGGTGGCGTTCCCAGCCGCAGCGGCTATGCCAAGGTCAAGGTCCGCGCCCCGGAAACCGGGGCCGGACATCTACCAGACACAGCCCCAGCAGCAACAGGACGCGCGGCATGGCCTATACCTACGATCCGAAAAACATTTTCGCCAAGATCCTGACCGGCGAGATTCCCAACAAGACCGTGCTGGAGACAGAGCACACGCTGGCCTTTCGCGACATCTACCCGCAGGCGCCGGTGCATGTGCTGGTGATCCCCAAGGGCGCCTACGTCTGCTACGACCATTTCGCGCAAGAGGCATCGGACGCCGAGATCCTGGACTTCAACCGGGTGATCGGCGAGGTCTGCCGGATGGAGGGACTGGAGGCCGGAGGCTACCGGGTGATTTCCAACGCGGGCCGCGACGGCGTACAGGAAGTGCCGCATCTGCACGTTCACATCCTGGCCGGCCGCCCGCTGGGCCGGATGCTGGCCAAGGACTGATCCAGAGGCACGCCCTGCGGGCGCACAGGGTGTCTCGCCCTGCGGCCTTTGGCCTGCGGGCTCGGGGTGTGGGGGGAGTGAACGCCCCTGCCCGGCGGAGCCTCGCCTGACCCGGCGGGGCGGGGGTATTTTTGCCAAGAAGAAGCCCGGG
>NZ_JARAMO010000056.1:0-11394 GCF_028807275.1 Mameliella sp. AT18 | reverse complement strand
ATGAAGGTCTCGGACGGCGCGCCATTGGCGAGGATCACGTCGTGGTCTTCGGTTTCAACGTGGTAGACGGTGAATGTCTCCGGTAGCTCGGCCATCGGGACAAAATCGATGCTTGATCCATTTACCAGCGCTGAGGCGTTGATCACCAGACGATCAAGGATCATGCCGTGGTCTGCCGTCACGGTCAGGTCGTGATGCGGCAGTCCGTTGCCCAAAGCGCCGGCTTTGATGCGCACAGGTGCGGCGGCGGCACCCGAGAAGAACGGCAAACGGGTCTGTCGTCCGATCCACTTGACCGGCACCGCGCGGCCCTCTGCCGTGGTCACAAGGTCGCCGGCGCGCAGCGCTTCTACCGCGGTTTCTCCGTCAGGGGTGGCGATCAGCGTGCCCTCGGCAAAGCAGGTGGGAAAATCGTCCGTGGAGCGCGAGGCGTAGACGATCGGTTGCGGGAAATTGAAGTCCGAGACAGAGAGGTAGTCCGGAACAACGATCAGCACCTGAATGATGTTCGGATCCGTGAAACTGGCCGCACCTTGTACCAGGGCCAGTTCCATCGTGCCGCCTCCGACCATGTCCACGTTTATGGTGCCCAAATAGGGCAGTTGCTCGCCCGCGACCGTGGCGACGATTTCGTTCTCCGAAAAGACCATGTCGCCCGCACCATTCCCGTCGTCGAAGGTGAAGTTTTGCACCGTGGTCCCCTCGAAGAACGTGACGGTGTTCGTGGTATTCACCTGGTAAGACGCGTAGCCTGAAATCTCATAAGTTGCCATGTGGCACCTTTTTCTTGCCTGGGGTCATCGCAATAGTTTCGCGGAGACCGGTTGAAATGGAATGCTTGCAAAGCTGATCGGCCAATGTCGACCGGCTAACCAAATATCTGCGGATAGGTGTGACTTATGCAACTGACGATGCCGAGTCATGGGCAAAGCCAGGTGGTCCATTCGCCCGAAAACACACGTCCAAGTGGGGCATCCCAACGGTGTCCCGCCAAGCTTGGAGCGGTGGCGGGACCCCTTGCTGCAGAGGTGGCCGTTGCATGATCGTCTGCGCATAGAAAAAGGCCCCCGTATCAAACTTCGGGGGCCTTTCATGAGGTGGTTAGATGTGGACCGGAGGGGGCGTTACGCCGCCGCCACCGGCGCCTGTGCGAGGTTGCGCAGCACGTAGTGCAGCACGCCGCCGTGTTCGATGTATTCCACCTCGATGGCGGTATCGATCCGGCATTTCAGCGTGATCTCCTTGGTCGACCCATCCGCGTAGGTGATGGTGCAGGGCACTTCCTGCAGCGGCTGCACGGTGTCGAGGCCCGAGATCGAAACGCTCTCGTCGCCCTTCAGGCCCAGAGATTTGCGGGTGTCGCCGCCGGTAAACTCGAAGGGGATGACGCCCATGCCGACCAGGTTCGAGCGGTGGATGCGCTCGAAGCTCTCGGCGATGACCGCCTTGACGCCCAGGAGCGCCGTACCCTTGGCCGCCCAGTCCCGCGACGAGCCGGCGCCGTACTGTTCGCCGCCGAAGATCACCAGCGGGGTGCCGGCGTCCTTGTAGGTCATCGCGGCATCGTAGATCGAGGTCTGGTTGCCATCGGGGCCCTTGGTATAGCCGCCCTCGACGCCGTCCAGCATCTCGTTCTTGATGCGGATGTTGGCGAAGGTGCCACGCATCATCACCTCGTGGTTGCCGCGACGCGATCCGTACGAGTTGAACTCGCGCACCGGAACCTGGCGCTCGACCAGGTACTGACCGGCGGGGGTAGTGTCCTTGAAGGACCCGGCCGGAGAGATGTGGTCGGTGGTGATCATGTCGCCCAGCAGGGCCAGGACGCGCGCGCCCTCGATATTGGTGATCGCGCCCTTCTCCTTGCCCATTCCCTGGAAGTAGGGCGGGTTCTGGATGTAGGTCGAGGTCGCCGGCCAGTCATAGGTTTCCTGCTGCGGAACCTCGACGCCCTGCCACTTCTCGTCACCCTTGAACACGTCGGCGTACTTGGACTGGAACGCCTCGCGGGTCACGGTCTGCTCGACCAGCTCGGCCACTTCCTGCGTGGTCGGCCAGATGTCTTTCAGGTAGACGTCCTTGCCGTCCGGCGTCTGACCGATCGGTTCGCTGGTGATGTCGATGTTCATGTCACCGGCCAGCGCGTAGACCACGACCAGCGGCGGCGACGCGAGGTAGTTGGCGCGCACGTCGGGCGAAATCCGGCCCTCGAAGTTGCGGTTGCCCGACAGGACCGAAGTCGCGATCAGGTCATTCTCGTTGATCGCCTTCGAGATTTCCGGCTGCAGCGGGCCGGAGTTGCCGATGCAGGTGGTGCAGCCATAACCGACGAGGTTGAAGCCGACCTTGTCCAGGTCCTCCTGCAGGCCGGCGGCCTCCAGGTAGGCCGAGACAACCTGCGAGCCCGGCGCCAGCGAGGTCTTGACCCAGGGCTTGCGGGTCAGGCCAAGGGCCGCGGCCTTGCGGGCCACGAGGCCTGCGCCGATCATCACATAGGGGTTCGAGGTGTTGGTGCAGGAGGTGATCGAGGCGATCACGACCGACCCGTCGCGCAGCTCATAGTCCTCACCCTCGACCTTGGCGGTCTTGTGGATGTTGACCGGCTTGGTCGCGGCGGGGCCTTCGGCGGCCATGTCCTTGGCGTCGCCCGAGATGTCGATGCCGCGGAAATCTGCCACGACCTTTTCAAAGGCCGGCGCGGCTGCGGTCAGGGCAACGTAGTCCTGCGGACGCTTGGGGCCGGAAATGGCCGGCACGATGGTGCCCATGTCCAGTTCCAGCGTGTCGGTGTAGACCGGCGCGTAATCCGCGTCGCGCCACATGCCGTTCGCCTTGGCATAGGCCTCGACCAGCGCGATGCGGTCCTCGTCGCGGCCGGTGTTGCGCAGGTAGCGCAGGGTCTCGCCGTCGATCGGGAAGAAGCCGCAGGTGGCGCCGTACTCGGGCGCCATGTTGGCGATGGTGGCGCGGTCCGCCAGCGGCAGCTTGTCCAGGCCTTCGCCGTAGAATTCCACGAACTTGCCGACCACCCCCTTGGCGCGCAGCATTTCCACGACCTTCAGGACGAGGTCGGTGCCGGTGGTGCCTTCCATCATCGCGCCGGTCAGCTTGAAGCCGACGACCTCGGGGATCAGCATGGAAATCGGCTGACCCAGCATCGCGGCCTCGGCCTCGATGCCGCCCACGCCCCAGCCCAGAACGGCGGCGCCGTTGACCATCGTGGTGTGGCTGTCGGTGCCGACCAGCGTGTCGGGGTAGGCCACGGTTTCGCCGTTCTGGTCCTCGTCGGTCCAGACGGTCTGGCTGAGGTATTCCAGGTTCACCTGGTGGCAGATGCCGGTGCCCGGGGGAACGACGCGGAAGTTGTTGAACGCGGTCTGGCCCCATTTCAGGAACGTGTAACGCTCCATGTTGCGCTCATACTCGCGGTCCACGTTCATCTGGAAGGCGCGCGGGTTGCCGAATTCGTCGATCATGACCGAGTGGTCGATGACCAGGTCGACGGGGTTCAGCGGGTTGATCTTCTGTGCGTCGCCGCCGAGGGCCTTGATGCCGTCACGCATGGCGGCCAGGTCGACCACGGCGGGAACGCCGGTAAAGTCCTGCATCAGCACGCGCGCCGGACGGTAGGCCAGTTCACGGTCGCCCTTGCCGCCGTTCGCGGCCCAGTCGCTGAACGCCTTGATGTCGTCCTGGGTGACGGTCTTGCCGTCCTCGAACCGCAGCATGTTCTCCAGCACCACCTTCAGCGCGGCGGGCAGTTTCGAGAAATCGCCAAGGCCCGCGGCCTCGGCCGCCGGGATCGAGTAATAGGCGACGGTCTTGCCGCCGGCTTCGAGCGTCTTGCGCGTGCCCGCGCTGTCATGGCCTACGGTGATGGTCATGGGCAATGCCTCCGATGGGGTGACGAGAATGTTCCTTGCGCCCCTCTTGCCGAAAGCGGGGGACTCAATCAAGGGGGGTGCGTCGTTTTTGTATACCGTTGCACACAATTTTGTCCGGCAGGGTGGCGGAACCGGTGCCGCTCGCTCTTGCCGCCGTGCAAACCGGCACACTGCCTGCCTCCTCATCGCCCCGGGTTCGCGGACGCGCTGTGCGCGATTGGGGCAAAACCTGTCACGCAATCTCCCAAAACCTTGATTGGCGTTCGAGAACGCGCTTGGGTAGACCCGGACGGGGGAACGAGACAAGGGCAAGGCATTCATGCACAGGTTTGCAGGTATGGTGGCGGCGGGCTGGATCGCGCTGGCAGGGGCGGTCAGCGCCCAGGACAATCCGGTCGTGGTCGAGCTTTTCACCTCGCAGGGCTGTTCCTCCTGTCCCCCGGCGGACGCCATCCTGGCCGAGCTGAGCGACCGCGACGACGTGATCCCGCTGGCGCTGCATGTCGACTACTGGGACTACATCGGCTGGAAGGATGCCTTTGCGCAGCACGCCTTTACCCAGCGGCAAAAGGCCTATGCCCGGACCGGCGGCTGGAAGATGATCTATACCCCGCAGATGGTCGTCAACGGCCAGGACGATGTCGTCGGCTCACGCCCGATGAAACTGTCCAAGCTGATCCGCAAACATGCCGAACAGCCGGCCCATGCGCGCCTCACGGTCACCCGTGACGGCGATGCCATCGTCATTCACGCCGAGGCGCTGCAGTCGATGCGGCCCTGTGACGTGCACGTCGTGCGCTATGATCCGGCCAAGGAAATCACCATCACCCGGGGCGAGAACGCGGGCCATACGCTGACCTATACCAACATCGCCCGCCGCTGGGACGTGGTGGGCCGTTGGGACGGGCAGGGGCCCTACGAAGGGCGCGTGACCGTCGGCGCTGATACGCCCGTGGTCGTGCTGGTGCAGGACCCGAAGGACGGTCACATCGTGGCGGCGGCCCGCTTGCGCTGACGTTTCATCTGGCGCTTGGGTTTCCAGCGCCGGTGCGTCCACATCCATTGCCCCGGATCGTCCTTGATCCGTGCCTCCAGCCGCCGTGTCGCCTCGCGCATCATCTCGACCGGATCGCCATGTTCGATCGGCTCTTCGAGGATGGTGTCAAAGCCGTAGCGATCGGCGCGGCGGATGCCGAAATAGGGGATCAGCAGCGCCCCGGTCTTGAGCGCGATATCCGCCGGGGATGTCACGGTGGGCGCCGGTTGGCCAAGAAAGTCGATGGGCACGCCGGAGCCGTCGAAGACGTCAAAGACCATCGCCAGCACGCCGCCGCCGCGCACATGGCGCAACAATGCCTTCAACCCGCCGGGCCCCTGCACGAAAACCGGCTCTGCCACGTCGCGATAATTCTGGACGTAGCGTGCGTTGGAATAGGGGTTCGACATGGCCCGCAACAGCCCGCCCACCTCGTAGCCGCGCGCCACCAGCGCGCAGCGGGCACAGATCGGGTTGCCGTAGTGCCCAGAGAGCAGCAGCACCGGTCGCCCCTCGGCCCGCGCCTGTTCGAAGTCGGCCAGGCCGGGGCCGCCCACCGGGTAGGCGGCGCCCCGTTGCAGCATCTCGGCCGGGTCGTAATTCTCGATGAAGGCGCGGGCGAGGTTGTCGATCGCCGCATCGGCGATGCGGCGCTTTTCCTCGGGCGGCGTTCCGGGCCATACGTGGTCGATATTGGCCTCGACCCGGTCGTAATATCCCAGCGCCGGGGCCACGGCGCGGCGCACGATCCAGCTGGCCAGGTTCAGCCGCTGCCGCACCGGCAAGAGGCGCAGAGCGCCGACAAAGAGGTTCAACCCGATGTCGGACAGGCGGTCCTGCCAGGTGCCGCGCGCGACCTCTGGTTTCGCCTCGGGTTTGCCCGCCTTCCGCGTGTTTGCCGTGTCCTTGCCGCTCACCGGGGCCCCCTCGTACAGATCGCCCTCGTTCTATGCAGGGCGATGCCGGGCGGCAAGGGGCGGGGGCATCACTCTTCGTCGGGGGTCACAAGCTCGATCTCGCCCACCGAGACCAGGTCGCGGATCGCGCTGACCACAGCCGCCATCGCCTTTTCGCCGACCTTGGCCTTGACCTCGCCCAGCCCAGCGGCCTCTTCGCGCAGGTTCTCGCCCAGGCGCTTGGACATGTTGGCATAGAGGAATTCGACCGCCTTCATCTCTTCGGGGGTACCCTGGTTCGCGGCCGCCAGCGCCAGCGCCATCGTGTCCGGCGGCACGTCGCGGGTGATCTTGGGCACGTCCATCGGGTTCAGCCGCTCCGGGATGTTGGCAAAGGTAAAGATCGCCTTGCGCACCGCCTCGGCAAAGGCCGCGTCCTCCTGTTCGAGGTTCTGCAACAGTTCCTCGCGCACGGCGGTGTTGGAATAGTTCAGGATCGCGCCCAGCCGTTCGTCGGGCCGGGCCTTGAAGGCCTTGGGCGGTTCGGCGTCGATCTGCGCCGCCAGGCTGAGGCCGATCCGGTCCACCGCGTCGGGTGTCACGCCCGTGGTCATCGATACCGCGTAGGAGATCCGCCGCGCCTTGTCGCCCGGCAGTTTCGCCAGCACCTGCGCTGCCTTGCCGACGGCGATCTTGGACATCATGACGGCGGCGATTTCGATGCTTTCAGACATTACCAGAGTCTTGATCTGGTCCACGTCCAACGCGTTGATCCGCGCCCAGGGATCGCCGGTCTGGCGGACCCCTGCTTCCTTGCGCAGACGCATGGCGGTATGCGGGTTGATCTTGCCATCCAGCGCGTTCAGCGCACCCGCCATGTCGCCCGGAAAGGCGAGACCGACCGATTCGAGTTCGTTCGAGAACTCCTCGACCACGGCATTCAGAGTTTCGCGGTCGACGTAGCGCATATTGCCCAGCAGCATCGTCAGCTCGGCCTGGTATTCGTCCGGCAGCGCGGCCAGAGGCACATCCGCGCCTTCGTTCAGCAGGAATTGCACGATGATGGCGGCCTTGGCCTTGCGGCTGAGACGGGGCTTGCCACCGGGGGCCGATGGGGCAGGCAGGGCAGCGAGTGCGGACATCCGGTTTTTTCCGACCATGTTGTTGGGCTTTGGCCAAGGGGTAACGCCACAAGGTTTCCGGCCCGTTAAGCCCGATGCCGGAAATCGCCCGGGGAAACGCCTGCAATTGTTGGTAAATTTCCGGGCCAGTTTAGCGATCATAAAGACGCGGCAGGGCAGAACCGAGGGGGCGAAACGAAACGGGCAGCCCAATGGGCCGCCCGCGAAAGTCCTGTCCGGCACCCTGTGGCGCCTCTGGCCGTCAGCTGGCGATCACCACGCAGCTGTGGCTTTCCTGGTCGTAGGTCATGCCGTCGGCACAGCTCATGGCCTGCTTGGTATGGGCCGGGCAAGCCATCGAAAGCGCCGGTGCCACAATAAGGGCCGTCGCGGCGAAGATCATCTTCAGCTTCATCTTCATGGTCCTCCTGTATGCGTGTATCCGAAAGGGTAGCACGCAAGAGGCCGCTGGCAAAAACAAACTTGCCCGGCAGGGCCATGCCCGCGCAACATCCCGAAAACCTGCCCGGTTTCGGGGCGCTCAGTGATCGTGTTTCGCGATCCCGCGGCCGATCATGACATAGTTGACCGGCAGCGTGGCCACAAAGCCGACCGGGATGGCAATGCCCATCGACAGCCAGAAGGCCGTGCTCCAGACCGTGCCGGAGGTCATGCCGCCCATGAGATAGTCGACGGCGTTCATCACCGCTTCCATCGTCAGGATCGAGACCGTCTCGCCCAGCCAGACCATGCCAAGCGCAGCACCCACTCCGACCCCCAGCCGCCGCGCCAGCGGAACAGAGGCCAGTGTCAGGCCAAAGAGCAGCGCCAGGGAGGTGGTCAGGGCGATGATCGGCCAGGGACCCAGCCCCAGCGACACACCGATCATCAGCCCCAGAACTTCGCCACTGACGCAGCCGGTGGCACAATGGACCGTCGCCCAGAAGGCGGCGGGCCATGTGGCGTGGGTGTCATGCGTGTCGTCCTGCGCATCCCCGTGATGCGCAGGGGTATGCTCTTGATGTTCCATACCCCTCAGGTAGGGTCGCCGAACACCCTTTCAAAGATCGTGTCGACATGCTTGGTGTGATAGCCAAGGTCGAATTTCTCGTTGATCTCTTCTTCGGAGAGCGCCGCGCGCACCTCTTCGTCGGCCAGCAACTCCTCGCGGAAGTCGGTCCGGTGATCCCAGACCTTCATCGCGTTGCGCTGCACAAGGCGATAGGCGTCCTCGCGGCTGACACCGGCTTGGGTCAGCGCCAGCAGCACGCGCTGCGACATGACAAGGCCGGGGAACTTGTTCATGTTGTCCAGCATGTTCTGCGGGTAGACCAGCAGCTTGTCGATGACACCGGTCAGGCGGTGCAGGGCGAAATCCAGCGTGATCGTGGTGTCGGGGCCGATGTTCCGCTCAACCGACGAATGCGAGATGTCGCGCTCGTGCCAGAGCGCCACGTTCTCCATCGCCGGGATCACCGCCATGCGCACCAGCCGGGCAAGGCCGGTCAGGTTCTCGGTCAGCACCGGGTTCTTCTTGTGCGGCATCGCGGACGAGCCCTTTTGCCCCATCGAGAAGAATTCTGCCGCTTCCAACACCTCGGTCCGCTGCATGTGGCGGATCTCGATGGCGACGTTCTCGATGCTGCTGGCGATCACGCCCAGCGTGGCGAAAAAGGCCGCGTGGCGGTCGCGCGGAATGACCTGGGTGCTGATCGGCTCGGGGACGAGGCCCATCTGGTCGCAGACGTGCTCTTCGACCGCCGGGTCGATGTTGGCAAAGGTGCCGACGGCGCCGGAGATGGCGCCGGTTGCAATCTCGGCCCGCGCGTCGCGCATCCGGCTCAGGTTGCGGTCCATCTCGGCGTAGAAGCGGGCAAAGGTCAGGCCCATCGTCGTCGGTTCGGCGTGAATGCCGTGCGACCGCCCGATGCGCACCGTGTCCTTGTGCTCGTAGGCGCGTTTCTTCAGCGCCGCCAGCAGGCCTTCGAGATCCTTGATCAGGATGTCGCTGGCGCGCACCAGCTGCACGTTGAAACAGGTGTCCAGCACGTCCGACGAGGTCATGCCCTGGTGGACGAAGCGTGCCTCGTCGCTGCCCACGTGCTCGGCCAGGTGGGTCAGGAAGGCGATGACGTCATGCTTGGTCTCGCGCTCGATCTCGTCGATGCGGTCGATGTCGAACGTGACATCCTTGGCCTTCCAGACGGCCTCGGCGTTTTCTTTCGGGATCACGCCAAGGTTGGCCTGTGCGTCGCAGGCATGGGCCTCGATCTCGTACCAGATGCGGAACTTGGTTTCGGGGCTCCAGATGGCGACCATCTCGGGACGGGAATAGCGGGGGATCATGGCGGACCTCTCGGCTGGGACTGCGACGTTGGGGTGCCATACGCCGCCGGGGATGTATCGGCAATAGGGGGGCGGGTGCGCCGCGACGATAGGGAACAGGGCGGCTGTGGCTTTCCCCGGGGCGGTGCCGCGTGTTAGCACTCTGGAATCCGGCGGGGACGGCAAGATGACAGGGCAATCAGACACTGTGGTGGCGCGGGACCTCGGGGCATTCCTCGGCGTCTGGCAGGTCAGCCGGCAGATCCGGCAGGACGATGGCGCCCGGGGCCGGTTCGAGGGCACGGCCCGCTGGCAGGCCGATGGCACCGGTGCGATCTATTGTGAACGCGGGCAGTTCTGGCTGGGCGGGCAGGGGCCCTTCGTGGCAGAGCGCAGCTATCGCTGGGACGCCGACCTGACCGTCTACTTCGAGGATGGCCGCCTGTTCCACCAGGTGCCGGCCCAGGGTGGCGCGGTCGCGCATTGGTGTCCGCCGGATCAATACGATGGGCATTATGATTTCTCGGACTGGCCGCGCTGGTCGCTGCGCTGGCGTGTCTCCGGCCCGCGCAAGGGCTACCAGAGCCTGACCCGCTACACGCCGCCAGGGGGATCGGGGTCATGAGAGGCCGTGTCTATGGCACGACCCGCTTGCCGCAACGGCAATGTATACGGTCGCATTCATATAAGGCACTGAAAAGACGCCGTTTATCCTCTTTACTTTGCACCTGCAGCAATTCATGTTGCGCCCGATAACCGGAGTCCACCCCATGCCGCCCATCCAGGACCATCCGCTGCGCTTCAAGCTGGCCAACGAGTTGCACGCGCGCCCCTTTCCCTCGCTCACGGCGCCGTGCCGGGCGATCTACCTGGCGATCAAGCAGCCCAAGGACGCCGCCGCCCGCGACCGGGGCGCGGACCTGGCGCATCTGATCGACCTGCTCGACCGGCACGAGACCCCGCATCCCCAGCCCGGCGCCACGCATTACCAGGGCCGGATCGGGCAATTCATGCTGAAATGGGAACAGCATACGGAATTCGTGACCTACACGGTCTTCATGCCGGGGCTAGGCGATCGCGCCTTCGATCCGGCGGATTTCGATGTCTTCCCGCCGGACTGGCTGGCCCGCGCGCCGGGCGTGCGTGTGACATCTGCCATGCTGCGCATCGACGAACGCCCCGCCGACGACACCGCCATCAGCCGCCAGTTGCACGACTGGCTGGTGCCCGAAAGCGTGGCGGTCAGCGAGGTGATCGACGGCGACGCGGTGATTGCGGGCGACTTCCGAATCGATCCGGCGGGGCACCAGCGCTTTGCCATCTTCGTCCGCGAGGGCATCGGCCAGCGCCGGGTGGGGCGTATCGTGCAACGGCTCTGCGAGATCGAGACCTACAAGGCCATGTCGATGCTGGGCTTTACCCGCGTCCGCGAGATCTCGCCCCGGCTGGGCGAGATCGACACCGAGCTGACCCGGCTGATGCAGATCATGACCGACGAGGACGGCCAGGAGGAAGGCACGCTCAAGGCGCTGCTCAAGGTATCGGCCCAGCTGGAAAGCCTGTCGGCGCGCATGTCCTTCCGGCTGGGCGCGACCGGCGCCTACGAGGCCATCGTGGGCCAGAGGATCGAGGTGCTGCGCGAGGAACGGTTCCAGGGCCGGCAGACCTTTTCCGAGTTCATGATGCGCCGCTATGACCCGGCCATGCGCACGGTGAAAAGCGCCGAGCGCCGGTTGGAAAGCATGACCAACCGGGCCACCCGCGCCGCCGACCTGCTGCGCACCCGGGTCGAGGTGGGACGTTCGGCGCAGAACCAGCAACTGCTGGAAAGCATGGACAAGCGCGCCGAGCTGCAGCTGCAATTGCAGAAGACGGTCGAGGGGCTGTCGGTGGTGGCGATCAGTTACTATGCGGTCTCTTTGGCGGGATACCTGATGTACCCGGTGGCGGACTTGCTGGGGATCAGCAAGGGCATGATGACCGCGATACTGACGCTGCCGGTGGTGGCGGTGGTCTGGCTGATGATCCGCCGTATCCGGCATCACATGGAGGATGGCGGGCCGGATCTGTAGGCGGGCCGCCGGGACGGGAATGTTTGCGGCCTTGCCGCAAAGGCGCCCGCCCGCCGACCC
>NZ_JARAMO010000055.1:0-1013 GCF_028807275.1 Mameliella sp. AT18 | reverse complement strand
GTACGTCGATTCCAGCATTTTGTACAAAGTGACCCCGGACGCCTGACCGGGTCGCTGACCAAGCCGTTCCGGGGGCGCATCGGGATTTTCCTAGCCTGAAGGCATCGCAACATGCCTAGAAAACAGGCAGTTTAACGATTCCGTCGCCCGCCGCCGTACGCCGGGATAAGCCATCGTAGACGGAGCTTGAGACTTCCTTTCTTTGCCCGATATGCGGGCATTATCCAAAATTTAAGCCTATTCTTGAGGCTCTTTGCAAAGAGCACCCGTTTTGCGCGCCTCTCGGCCCTGATGCCGCTTTTTTCCGCATCCGTTTTCGTCTTTCTGCCCCGCAATCCAAGAGGAGGGACAAGAGACATGAACGGAGCGGATACCGCCTGGATCATCGTGGCGACAGCCTTGGTGCTGTTCATGACGCTGCCGGGGTTGGCGCTGTTTTACGGCGGCCTCGTGCGGGCACGGAACGTGCTGAGCGTCTTCATGCATTGCTATGCCATCGCCTGCCTGATGAGCGTGCTGTGGTTTGCCATTGGCTATTCCATCGCCTTCGGCGAGGGCAACGCGCTCTGGGGCGGACTGGACAAGGTCTTTCTGAACGGCATCGACGCGGACACGCTGGCGGGCACCCTGCCCGAGGTGCTGTTCTTTGCCTTCCAGATGACCTTTGCCATCATCACCCCGGCGCTGATCGTGGGCGCCTACGTGGAACGCGTGGGGTTTGGCTTTGTCCTGATCTTCTCGGGGCTGTGGATGCTCTTGTGCTATGCGCCGGTGGTGCACTGGGTCTGGGGCGGCGGCCTGCTGGCCGGCGATGCGCCTCTGTTCGGCGAGGCGGTCAAGGATTTCGCGGGCGGCATCGTGGTGCATGAGACCGCTGGCCTGGCGGCACTGATCATCGCGGTCTTCCTTGGCCCGCGCCGGACGCAGACGCATCCGCCGCACAACCCGGGCTATGTCATGATCGGGGCGGCGATGCTCTGGGTCGGCTGGTTCGGCTTCAACGGCGGCTCGCA
>NZ_JARAMO010000054.1:0-18839 GCF_028807275.1 Mameliella sp. AT18 | reverse complement strand
GGCCAGGCGGACAAGGACGGCCCTCCGGGACAGGGCGACAAGGGCGATCCCCCCGGACGGTCCGACGACAAGCCCGGGGCAGATCCTCCGGGCCGAGACGGGGCGCCCGGCCTCAACTAGGCGGTTTCCCGCCACCTCCCGGGCTTGCCTGTCCGGTCGCTGCGGGTGCATTCTTGTCCCGAGACGCGTAACCATCCCCAACCCTGCAATCCGGCATGATCCTTGCGGTCATGCCGTCTCGCCAATGGAGCCTTCTGGCGTGAAGACCCGCATCGGAATCGGTATGCTGTTTTCCTTCCAGCTTTGCTGTGCCGGGTTCTTTCTGAACGACATCCTGTCGACACGCCTTGGCCTGCGCAGCGTCCCCATTCCCTGGGCGATCTACGAACTGATCCAGATCAGCGCCGCCATCGGGCTCATCTTGGGGCTTGGCGTCACCGCCACCCTGCTGGCGCGCAGCCTGCGCGCCCGGGCCCAGGCCGAGGACAGCCTGCGTCTGGCACGGGGCGCCTTCATGGAAGTGCTGGACGAACATTTCGACGAGTGGAGCCTCACGCCCGCCGAACGCGACGTGGCGCTGATGGCGATCAAGGGCCTGTCCACCGCCGAGATCGCGGAGGTGCGCAAGACCTCCGAGGGGACGGTCAAGGCGCAGACCAATGCCATCTACCGCAAGGCCCAGGTCACGGGGCGGCCACAGCTGCTGAGCCTTTTCATCGACGACCTGATCGCAGCGGACCCGCCCGAACCTTCCTCGACCGCCGCAGCCTCGTGAATTTCTGCAAATTCCGAACCGCTTTGGCCGGTCGATTTGCGCATCTCTGCTCGTCGGTCTTTTCAAAAGTTGCGCAACCTTGAAATAATGTTGCGCTTACGCCACGGCGATAATCGGGCCGAAAAACTTATGTAGAGCGACTCGGCCCCGCGCCGCTATTCAACACCTCCGGACATTCCGGAACTGACCCTAGCGGGCGGAGGTGATCTCTCCCCCGGTGCAGGCGGCGCTGCCGAGACTGTATGCCAGGGCGGGGACGGGTGGTCTGGAACGGACACTGTAGCTCAGCCAGGTCAGAGCAGCGGATCTTCTTCCGTTCGGCGTGGGTTCAAATCCCACCTGTGTCGCCATGCAAATGTAGCTCATGGGTAGAGCATTCGACCTTTAATCGAAGTGTAGCAGGTTCGATTCCTGCCTTTTGCTCCAAAACGCCCTTGATGGAGGGCACCGGCTTCGGGTGCCGGTCCACGAGAGTGGTCCACCTCACAGGATCCGGGGCGTCTCTTGCAGGCGCCCGCTGCCAAACCCTGCGCGGCACCGCGATGGGGGCGGCAGAGGGGTCGCCTGCTCCGGCCTTGGGCCGGAGCATCGGATGACGGTTCCGCCGGGTGCCGGTCCGTCACGGGTCTGACGGCCCGCGGCGCGCCGGTACTCCGCGCCCCTCTCTCCGGGCTCCCGCCCGCGGTCGCGGCATGGGGGCGGTCCGGATCCACCCCTTTGACACCTGCGGGGCACTTCGCCTCCAACCCACTGCAAACAAAGGAACATCGCTTTGCGACGACGATAGGCACGAGGAAAAGGAGACGAAAGATGACCCATGTGCTGACCCGAATGATACATGCCCTTACCGGGCGCGAACGTGTCACCCTGACAGAGACCCAGCGGATGCTTGTCCTGGTCAACGGGCGCTTCGACGCGCTGCTCGGCCCGGGCGAACACCTTGTCCCGCGCGACAACTGCGTGCGCGAGATCCACAGCATCGACCGTCTCCGGTTCATCACTGCCTTTGACCGGGCGCTGTTCCGCAGCCGTCCCGACCTTGCCGAAGGCCACCTGACGGAGGTGCGGACCGGCCCCGAGGAGATCGCCGTCGTCCTGCGCGACGGGCGGCCCGTACAGGTGCTCTTTCCCGAAGAGCGCGAGGTCTTCTGGACCGATGCGGGCCCCTTCACGGTGGACCGTTTCGACCTGGCCAGCGATCCCGGTGTCGATGCCGCTCTGGCGCGGCGCCTTGATCGTGCCAGCCTTGGCCGGGCGCTGACCACGGTGACGGTGGCCGAAGGCCATGTCGGGATGCTGCATTTCGACGGGGTTCTTGTCCGCCGTCTGCCGCCGGGCGTCCACAGCTTCTGGGCGGTCGGCCCCCGCGTCACGGCGCGGCTGGTGGACATGCGCACCCGGGCCCATGAGGTCGCGGGCCAGGAGATCCTGACCAAGGACCGGGTCACGATCCGGGTCAACCTGACCGCGATCTTCCGCGTGACGGACCCGGAGCGGGCCGTAAGCGCGGTCAGCGACTTCGAAGAGACGCTGCACCGGGCAGTGCAGCTGGTCTTTCGCCGGCGCCTTGGCGCGCTGACGCTGGACCAGCTTCTGGCCGAGAAGGGCGCCATCGACGTCGAGGCGGGGGACAGCCTGCGGGCCGAAATGGCCGGGATCGGGATCGAGCTGAAGGAGATCGCCCTCAAGGACGTGATCCTGCCGGGTGAGATCCGCGAGATCCTGAACCGCGTGGTCGAGGCCGAGAAGGAGGCCGAGGCCAACGTGATCCTGCGGCGCGAGGAAACGAACGCGATGCGTGCGCTTCTGAACACCGCCAAGGTCATGGAGGACAACCCGGTGATGCTCCGGCTCAAGGAGCTGGAGGCGCTGGAGGCGATTGCCGCCAAGGTGGATCACCTCACGGTGCACAACGGCACCAAGGGCCTCATGCAGGAGATCGCGCGCCTGCGCGACTGATCCGTTCCAAAAGAAAAGCCGCTCCGGTCGCGCCGGGGCGGCAGTTTCGCGATCTGCCCACCAGATCGGAGGGGTCTGGGGACAGATCGCTTTCCTGAAAGCAAACAGGAGATTTCGGGCAACCAGCCCCTGAAACCATCGTGATCGGTCAATGGTTAAGGGCGGGTTAAGCGCGCAACCTAGCGCAAAGAATTTGTTGGTCCGCGGCCTAGCGCGTCTCAGCCCTGGTTGGTCCAGCTATAGGTCTCGAGGATCCGCAGCGGCACGATGTCCAGGGCGCCCCGATGGGTCGCGGCCAGGTTCACCAGCGGCGCGCAGCCCTCGTCATGGGCCTGCAAGAAACGCCCGGCACAGAGACACCAGTGATCGCCGGGGTTCAGACCCGGAAAATGGAATTCCGGACGCGGGGTCGACAGGTCGTTTCCGACGTATTTCGAATAGGCCAGGAACTCTGCCGTCATGACCGCGCAAACGGTGTGACTTCCCCGGTCCTCGACGCAGGTGTTGCAGTGCCCGTCGCGAAAGAACCCGGTCAGCGGGTCTTGAGAGCAGGACTCAAGAGGGCCGCCGAGGACATTGAAAGAAGGGTCTTTCTCCATGATTTCCTCTCTCCCTTACAAGCCGGCGAGGCGGCGGAACATCTGCAGCGCGTCGTCAAAGGCCCCGGCCTCGCGAAAGCGGCGATCTGCGCCTGTGACGGCCACCACCGTGCCGCTTTGCCGGTCGACATAGACGTACTGCCCATAGATTCCACGCGCCATGAACTCGCCGTCGCGCGCGTCGGACGGCATCCACCATTGATAGCCGTATTGCAACCGTCCCGGCGCGGTGCGGGCCGAGGGAGTCGTGCTTTCGATCACCCAGTCCTCGGGCACGATCTGCTTGCCCTGCAGGCGCCCGCCATCGCGGAACATCTCGCCCAGCCGGGCATAGTCGCGCAGCATCAGGTTCAGTCCGCCAAGGGCGAAGGCCACGTCGTAACCATCTGACAGGTAATAGGGTTTCCCATATGTCCCCATCGGGTCCAGCAGGTTCTCGGCCAAGAGGTCCGGCAGCTGTTTTCCGGTGGCGCCCCGCGCGACCATCGACAGGACATGCGTGTCGATCGAGACATAGCGCCAGCGCTCGCCGGGCGGCTGATCGGTTTCGGTCAGTCCTGCGGCGAAACCGTCCATCGAGCCGCCAAGTGCAAGGATGCGACCCATCTCGTTGATGTCGCTCCAGAAATCCAGGTAGTCCTCGTCGAAAACGACTCCTGTGGACATCTGCAGGACATTGCGGATCGTGGCGCCCTCATAGGCGCTGCTCTTGAGCTGGGGGGCGTATTTCACCACCGGATCGTCCAGGCTGTCCACATGACCCTGCGCCACCAAGATCCCGAAAAGCGCGGACAAATAGGATTTGGCCACAGACCAGGAGATGCGCAGGTCTTCGGCGCCGGTGCCCAGGTGATAGCTCTCGTGAACAACCTCTCCATTACGCAGGACAATCGCTCCGGTGACGGCCCGCCGGTCCAGCCAGTCCTGCCACTCGGCGGGCATCTCCATCGCCGGGCCTTCGGGCAGCGGTTCCGCACGCGTCGTGACCGGGATCGGGACCGTCTCGAACAGCCGGTCCATGTGGCTGAAGTTGTCGACGATTTCGCCCTCGTCGAACAGCGTCATGGTGGCCCGCAGGCGCCCTAGCTCGTCGCGATACCCAAAGCCCGCGGCTCCCAGTCCCACCAGGACGACAAGACCGATTGCGGCTATGCGCTTGCCCTTCATCGGAACTTGTCCACCAGCCGTTGCAGCGGGTTGCGGGCCTCTTCCCCGCCGCCCGTATCTTCAGGCCGGGCGGTTTTCGCGGCAGGCGCGGGCTTGTGTTTCTCCGGTGTCTTCGAGGACCGGGGCGGGGCCGTTCGCAGCGCGACGGCATTGGAAAACTTGGCCGTGTCGCCCGCCGCAAGCTGCGGCGCGCCGTCCGACAGCCCGCGCAGCAGGTCGTCCAGCCAATCCTGGTCGGCCTTGTGGAAATCGTGCAGGACGTAGGCCGCGACCAACTCCTTGCGGCCCGGATGGCCGATGCCCAGCCGCACCCGGCGATAGGCCTCGCCGATATGGGCATGGATCGAGCGCAGCCCGTTATGGCCCGCGTGACCGCCGCCCGTCTTGACCTTGCACTTGCCCGGGGCCAGGTCCAGCTCGTCGTGGAACACGGTCACGTCGCCTGGTTCCAGCTTGTAAAAGCGCATCGCCTCGCCGACCGACTGGCCGGAAAGGTTCATGAAGGTCTCGGGCTTCAGCAGCAGCACCTTTTCGCTGCCCAGCCGCCCCTCGGCCAGCTGGCCCTGGAACTTGGCCTTCCAGGGGCCGAACCCGTGATCCTCTGCGATCCGGTCCAGCGCCATGAAGCCGATGTTGTGCCGGTTGCCGGCGTATTTCGTGCCGGGATTGCCGAGACCAACGAATATCTGCACTGTGCCCTCCGAGATCGCCTGCGCCCTATGTAGGCCAGAGGCGGCATGGATCACAACGGGAGAGCGGAATGTACCTGACCATGAACCGGTTCAAGGTGGTCAAATCCGAAGTCGAGGCCTTTGAAACTCTCTGGAAGAGCCGCGACAGCCACCTGAAAAGCGTGCCCGGGTTTCGCAGCTTTGCCCTGATGAAGGGCCCTGAGCGGGAGGATCACGTCCTCTATGCCTCGCACACCTTGTGGGAGGACGAGGCCAGCTTCACGAACTGGACCAGATCCGAGGCGTTTCGCGCAGCACACGGCGGGGCCAAGAGTTCGGCCCACATGTACCTGGAACCGCCCGAGCTGGAGATCTTCGAGGCGGTGCAGGTGCTGACTGCCTGAACGGCGTCGGAGAAACAGCCGTTTTGATGTAGGATAGGGCAAGGAAAGGACATCCGATGCCCGATCTCTACCTGCAGATTGCCGACCAGCCCGACAGCGTCCTCGAGGCCATCGCGGCGTCGATGGAGGACAGGATCTCGGATCCGGCCATGCAGGAGATCTGCGCCGATTACCTGGGGCGATTGCCGGGCCCGGGCGCCGAGGTGGTCGAAATCGGCTGCGGCAACGGGTCCAGCACGGAAATGATCCTGCGCCATCTCCGGCCCGGGCGGCTGGTCGGGATCGACCCGGCAGAGGGGCTGTTGGCCCGCGCCCGCAAGAGGTTCGCAACGCGTGACGAGATGAGCTTTGCCTCCGGGAACGCGGTTCAGACCGGGCTGCCGGGAGAGGGGGCCGACGTGGTCGTGGCCCACACGGTCTATTCCCACCTTGCCGATCCGGCGGCTGCCCTGGCCGAGGCCCGGCGCCTGTTGCGGCCCGGCGGCATTCTGGCGGTCTTCGACGGTGACTACGCCACCAATACCGTGGCGCTCTTCGAGGGTGACCCGCTGCAAGCGGCGATGGTCTCGACGCAACGGAACCTGATCCATGACCCCTATATCATGCGGCACCTGCCAAGGATGATGCGCGAGGCAGGCTTCGAGGCACCCGAGAGCCGGGCCTACGGTTTCGTTCAGACCGGGCGGCCCGCCTATATCCAGTCGCTGATGGCGCGCGGTGTCACCGCGGCCGCGGCGGCCGGGGACTGTTCCGAGGCGCTGGCGCAGGGGTTTCGCGACGAAACCGATGCGCGGGTAGAGGCTGGACGCTTTTACGGTGCGATCCTCTTTGCCTGTCACGCGGCGCGCAAACCTGCCTGAGCCCCGGTCCGGCAAAGCAAAACCCCCGCCGAAGGGGCGGGGGTTCGAAATCGTTTCAGCGAAGGGCCTGTCAGGCTTCTTCGGTGGCCGCTTCTTCGGCGGCTGCCGCAGCGGCCTCTTCGGCCTCCTCGGCTTCCTGTGCGGCCAGGCCCGACGGTGCCGAGATGTTCGCGATCACGAAGTCGCGGTCGATCGTCGGCTTGGTGCCTTCCGGCAGGGTCACGTCCGAGATGTGGACGATGTCGCCGATTTTCAGGGTCGACAGGTCGACGGTGATCTTCTCGGGGATGTCACCCGCGGTCACGATCAGTTCGACTTCCGGGCGAACGACGGTCAGAACGCCGCCCTTCTTGATGCCGGGGGCCACGTCTTCGCCCACGAATTCAACCGGGATGTACAGGTTGATCTTGGTGGTGCGGCGCAGGCGCAGGAAATCGACGTGGGTCGGCAGGTCCTTGACCACGTCGCGCTGCACGTCGCGGCAGATCACGCGCACGTCCTCGTGGCCATCAACCTTGAGGTTGAACAGCGTCGCCTTGAAGCGGCCGTCTTTCAGGCGCTTGAGCAGGGCGTTGAACGGCAGATTGATCGGCAGCGGTTCTTTGTCGCCACCAAAAACGATGCCCGGAACCATGCCATCGCGGCGTGCCTGACGAGCGGCGCCCTTGCCCGTCCCCGTCCGTTCCAGGGCGTTGAGATCAGGAATCTCACCAGCCATATTGTGTCTCCATCTAAAAAGGCAGGGTGCCTCCAAGGCTGTCACCCCGCGTGAAGCCGTGCCGGTAAACCGGATCGTCCCGATTGGCAAGCGGATTCGCCCCTGTCCCGGTCTGTTTCGCGCTGGACGAGGGCGGCGGACCGTGGCAGGCGATCCCCATGTTGCGCGATCTTATCATCAGCCGGGGGCCAGCGGCGGGTTTCGTGGCCGTGGGTCTGTATTGGGGCGCCTTCGCGGCGCTGGTGCCCGATCTCAAGCCGCAGGTGGGCCTGTCCGATGGCGGGTTCGGCCTGGCCATGCTGGTCTCTGCCGCGGGCGCGGTGCTGGCCATGTGGCTGGCGCCCCTGGCGCAGCGGCGGCTGGGCAGCGGCGATCTGCCGGTTTCCGGCCTGCTGATGGCGCTGGCCTTCCTGTTGCCGGGGCTGGCCGGCGGCGGGGTCGGCTTTGCCCTGGCGATGATGGCGGCTGCGATGGCCTCTGGCACGCTGGACGTGTCGATGAACGCCCGCCTGTCCATGCTGGAGGGGCAGAGCCGGCGGTCGCTGATGAACCTCAACCACGGGATCTATTCAGCCTCTTACGCGGTGTCGGCCCTGATGACGGGGCTGGCGCGCGAAGCGGGCTGGTCGCCTTTTGCCGTTTTCGCTGCGCTGGCGCTGCCGGTGGTTGCGCTTTGCCTGCAGATGGCGCTGGCCCCGGTGCGAGAGACCCCGCCCGAGGACGGCGCACCGCCCGCCGCGCCGCTGTCCTGGTGGGTGCTGGCGCCGCTCGGGGCCATCGTCCTGCTGGGTTTCCTGGCGGAACAGGGGACCGAGGGCTGGTCGGCTCTGCACCTCGAACGCACGCTGGGGGCAGGGGCGGCGCAGGGTGCGCTGGGGCCGGCGATCCTGGGTGTGACGATGGCGCTGGGGCGCTTCTCTGGCCAGGTGGTGGCGCAGCGCGTGAGCGAGGCGGCGGTTATCCGGCTGGCGGCCGTGCTGACCTGTGTGGGCGCCGTGACGGCGGCCTTTGCGCCGGGGCTGGCCGTGGCCTATGCCGGTTTCGCGGTGCTGGGGCTGGGTGTTTCGGTGGTGGCGCCGATGGCCTTTTCCTGGTGCGGTCGGTTGGTCTCGACCGAGTTCAAGGCGCTGGCGATCAGCCGGGTCGCGGTGCTGGGCTATGCCGGGTTCTTCGTCGGCCCGCCGCTGATGGGTGGCCTGGCCGAGGGCTTTGGCCTTGGCGCCTCCTTCGCGGTGGTCGGGGGCCTGATGCTGGTGATCCCGCTGGTCCTGGTGCCGATGGTCCGCCGGGCGACGTCAACCGCATTGACCCCGGCGGAATGATCCGCCGGGGCCCTGTTTCGCGCGCGAAACATTATCATTCATTAACAGTGGGTTAATCCGTCAGTCCCAGTCGCCGGAAAAGCCCCGGGGCACCATCAGGATATCGCGGTTCACCGTCTCGATGTCGGTGTGTCCGCATAGCGCCATCGAATGATCCAGCTCCTTGTGGATGACCTCCAGCGCGCGGGTCACGCCGGCCTCGCCCATCGCGCCAAGGCCATAGACGAAGGCGCGGCCGATCCAGGCGCCCTTGGCCCCCAGCGCGCGCGCCTTGAGCACGTCCTGCCCAGACCGCACGCCGCTGTCCATGTGGACCTCGATCTTGTCGCCCACGGCGTCGACGATCGGCTCCAGCGCGCGGATCGAGGACAGCGCCCCGTCCAGCTGCCGCCCGCCGTGGTTGGACACCACGATGGCATCCGCACCGACATTGCAGGCCTCGAGCGCGTCGCGCGGGTCGATGATGCCCTTGATGATCAGCGGGCCGTCCCACATCTTGCGGAACTCGCGGATGCGGTCCCAGTTCAGCGATTGGTCAAAGCTTTCCGCCGTCCAGGTGACCAGCGACGAGGGATCGGTCACGCCCTTGGCATGGCCCACGATATTGCCGAAGAACCGCCGTTTCGTCTGCAGCATGTTCAGGCCCCAGCCGACCTTGGTCATCATGTTGGCCACCGATTTCGGCGTCAGCTTGGGCGGGGCCGAGAGACCGTTTTTCAGGTCCTTGTGGCGTTGTCCCAGCAACTGCAGGTCCACCGTGATCACGGCGGCGGAACATTTCGCCTCTTTCGCGCGGTCAAAGAGGTTTTGCATGAATTCGTCGTCGCGTAGCGTGTAGACCTGCATCCAGAACGGCGCCGAGGTGTTCGAGGCCACGTCCTCGATCGAGCAGATCGACATGGTGGACAGGCAGAAGGGCACGCCGAATTTCTCGGCCGCCTTGGCGGCGAGGATCTCGCCGTCGGCGTGTTGCATCCCCGTCAGGCCGACCGGCGCCAGGGCCACGGGCATCGAAACGTCCTGGCCGATCATCTGCGTCTTTGTCGACCGGCCCGCCATGTCCACCGCCACCCGCTGACGCAGGTAGATGTCGTCGAAATCCGAAGAATTCTCGCGAAAGGTCTGCTCGGTCCAGCTGCCGGACTCGCAGTAATCATAGAACATTTTCGGGACCCGGCGCCGATAGATGCGTTTGAGATCCTCGATTTCGGTAATGACGGGCATGGCAGGGCGCTTTCGTGGGAATTGGTAAGAAGCGATTACCAATGCCGGGACATTCATGCAATGCGACTCTTAAGACCCTCTTCATCGACCTGCGCTACGCAAGATCAAACAGGTCAAGGAGACAGGCCGATGAAGGGCATCGTGTTCACGGAACTGCTGGAAATGGCGGAACAGGCCATCGGCGAAGAGGCTGTGGATGACATCCTGGACCAGCTCGACCTGGACTCCGGCGCCGCCTATACCTCGGTCGGGAACTACCCCTGCGGGGAGCTGATGCGCATCGTCGGGGCGGTCAGCGACCTGACCGGCATCCCCACAGACGACCTGCAACGCAAGTTCGGTGCCTGGATGCATGGCCGTTTCGTGCAGACCTATCCGCAGTTCTTCGCGGACAAGACCACGGTGCTGGACATGCTGGCCGCGATCGAGAGCGAGGTGCATGTCGAGGTGCGCAAGCTTTATTCCGACGCGGAGCTGCCGCGTTTCGACACGGCCTGGGTTGGCCCGGATCACCTGCGGATGACCTATCGGTCCGAACGCCCGCTGGTCGCCTTTTGCCACGGCCTGATAGAGGCCTGCGTAGATCACTTCGGGCAGGGCGCGCAGATCGGGCTGCAACGTGTCTCGCCGCGCGAGGCGGTCTTTGACGTGCGGCTGGAGACATGAGGCATGGGCTCTCCTGCAATCAGCGCGCCGGATGACGGCAGGGTCCTGCGCCGGCGCTATGACCGCGAACGTGCCGCGCGCAAGGAGGCCGAGCGCCTGCTGGAAGGCAAGAGCCGCGCCCTGTTCGAGGCCAACGCGGCACTGCAGGCCCAGGCCGCCGCGCTGGAAGAGGCGGTGCGGGACCGGACCCGGGAACTGGAAAAGGCCAAGACCGCGGCGGAAAGCGCCAGCGCCGCCAAAAGCGGGTTCCTGGCCATGATCAGCCACGAGATCCGAACCCCTCTGAACGGCGTTCTGGGCATGGCCACGGCTCTCGTGGAAAGCGAGGAACTGCAGGGCGAACAGCGCGAGATGGCGGAGATCATCCAGTCCTGCGGGCTGTCATTGCTGGAACTGCTGAACGATCTGCTGGACCTGTCCAAGATCGAAGCCGACAAGATGGAGATGGAAGAGCGCGATTTCGACCTGGATGCGCTGTGCCACGAGGTCCGGCAGGTCCACGAGCCACGCGCCGAATCCAAGGATCTGCAATTGCGGGTGCGCCAGGATGCGCGGGCGCGGGGCTGGATCAGCAGCGACCCGACGCGCCTGCGTCAGGTGATCAACAACCTGGTGTCCAACGCGCTCAAGTTCACCGCCACGGGCGGGATCTATATCGACCTGCGGCGCAAGTGCGAGGTGCTTGAGATAGCGGTGCGCGACACCGGCCCCGGCGTGCCGCCCGAAAAGCGCGACCGCCTGTTCGAGGCATTTACCCAAACGGACGCCTCGATCACGCGCAAGTTCGGTGGCACCGGGCTGGGCCTGACGATTTCGAGGCGCATCTGCCGGCTGCTCGGGGGGGACCTGCTGTATGAGCCCGCCCCCGGGGGCGGGGCGTGTTTCATCGCGCGGGTGACCGTGCGCGACGCGCGGCCGCGGTCACGCTCTGTCGATACCTCGTCGGCGGCGGCGGAGGCGGTGCTGATGGCGCGGGACTGGCGCGTGCTGGTGGCGGAGGACAGCGAGACCAACCAGCGCGTGTTGCGCCTGCTTCTGCGGCGTTACCCGCTGCGGATCGACATGGTGGACGACGGGGCAGAGGCGGTCGAGGCACATTTTGCCGAAGGTTATGACCTGATCCTGATGGATGTGAACATGCCGGTCATGAACGGGCTGGAGGCAGCGGCCATGATCCGCGAGGTCGAGGCGGCGCGCGAGCTGCGCACCGTGCCGATCATCGCCCTGACCGCCAATGCCATGACGCACCAAGTGTCCAGCTACCTGCGGCAGGGGGTGGATGCCCATGTGGCCAAGCCGGTCCGCCGCGAAGAGCTGATCGCGGTCATGGCCCGGCTGTTGCTGGCTCAGGCAGAGTGAGCGCCGCCGGCGAGGCCCGACACGAAGGACAGGACCTCTTCGACCGGCTTGCCGGAGGCCAGTTCGCCCACGATGGCCGAGCCCACGACACAGCCGTCCGCGACCGAGGCGATGGCCTGGCTGGTCTCGGGCGTGCGGATGCCGAAGCCGACGATCACCGGCAGGTCCGTCTTGGCCTTGATGCGCGCGACCTCGGGGCCGACATCCGTGGCCTCGGCTGCCGCCGCGCCGGTGATCCCGGTGATCGAGACGTAGTAGACAAAGCCACTGGTGTTCTGCAGCACCTTTGGCAGGCGCCGGTCATCGGTGGTGGGCGTGGCCAGGCGGATGAAGTTCAGCCCGGCCTTCTGCGCGGGAATGCAGAGCTCGTCGTCTTCCTCCGGCGGCAGATCGACGATGATCAGCCCGTCGATCCCGGCCTCATTGGCCTGCGCCAGGAAGGTGTCGACCCCGCGCGAGTAGATCGGGTTGTAATAGCCCATCAGCACGATCGGGGTGTCATTGTCCCCGGCGCGGAAGTCGCGCACCATCTGCAGGGTCTTGTCCAGCGTCATCCCGCCTTCCAGCGCACGCTGACCGGCAAGCTGGATCGTCGGGCCATCGGCCATCGGATCAGTAAAGGGCAGGCCCAGTTCGATCACGTCGACACCTGCCGATGGCAGGCCTTTCATCACCGCCAGCGATGTCTCGATGTCGGGATCGCCCGCCATGATATAGGCGACAAAGGCTTTCCGTCCCTCGGCTTGCAACCGGGCGAAGGTGGAATCGATGCGTGTCATGGCTCACTCCCTGCAAGGCTTTTGCCTCTTGCCGGATGTGCGGGGGAAAATCAATGGCGCCCGGAAAATGGAAAAAGGTGAAGCTTTCGTGACGGTTTCTTGACGTGTCGCAAGGCGGGTTGGTCGGGGTCATGCGATGATGGGGTCACGACGTAAAGGAGACCCTATGCCGCCATCCCAGACCGCCCCCGCCGAAGACCAGATTGTTGCCAATGCCGTCGATGCCGTTGCCGCGCCCGAGCCTGTCGTCGAAGCCGAAGTTCCTTCCGCCGAACCGGTCGCCGTGCCGCTGCCCGCGCGTGCAGAGCGCCATCACCCGACCCCGGACGAAATCCGCCGCGCCTTCGAGACCGGCGAATATCCCTATGACAAGAAGGTGTCGCGCCGCGCCTACGAGCGGGACAAGGCGCGTCTGCAGGCCGAATTGCTGAAGGTGCAGCTTTGGGCGCAGGAGACCGGGCAGAAATTCGTGCTGCTGTTCGAGGGCCGCGATGCTGCAGGCAAGGGCGGGACGATCAAGCGGTTCACCGAACACCTGAACCCGCGCAGCGCGCGTGTCGTGGCGCTGAACAAGCCGACGGAGCAGGAGCGCGGCCAGTGGTATTTCCAGCGCTACATCGAGCACCTGCCCACCGCTGGCGAGATCGTTCTGTATGACCGGTCCTGGTACAACCGCGCGGGCGTCGAGCGGGTCATGGGCTTTTGCGAGCCGAACGACTACCTGGAATTCATGCGCCAGACCCCGGATCTCGAGCAGATGCTGGTGCGGTCGGGCATCCGGATGTACAAGTACTGGTTCTCGGTCACGCAGGAAGAGCAGCTGGCCCGGTTCCAGAGCCGCGAGACCGATCCTCTGAAACAGTGGAAGCTGTCGCCCATCGACAAGGCCAGCCTGGACAAGTGGGACGATTACACCGAGGCCAAGGAGGCGATGTTCTTTTACACCGACACCGCCGATGCGCCCTGGACGGTGATCAAGTCGGACGACAAGAAACGCGCGCGACTGAACTGCATGCGGCATTTCCTGTCGACGCTGGATTACCCGGACAAGGATCACAGGATCGTCCGCGCGCCCGATCCGCTGATCGTGGGCGGGGCCGGGCATGTCATCCATCGGTCGGATCACATCCTGGGCAAGATGCTGCACCCGGACACGCGCCGGACCTGAGGCTCAGGCGATCTCGCCCAGCCAGTCCATCAGCGGGGCGAACTCGGTGATGACCTCCCTGATGCTGGCGGCGGGATCCGCGGCCAGCGCCTCGTCGAGGTCGTCGCGCCAGGCGACGTAGCCCTTGCACCGCAGCATTTCCTCGCGCGGGTGATCGGGGGGGTAGGGGGCGGGGACCCGCTGCAACGACGGCGGATCGACGCGCCATCCTGCCTCCGCCACCAGCGCGGCCAGGTCCGTCCCCCGGTCAGAGGCCACCGCCTCGCGCCAGCGGTCAAGCTGGGCGGGTTCGAATTGCATCAGCCCGGCGCCCAGCGTGGCATAGTCTGGCGAGATCCCCAGCATCCAGACCCGCCCGTCCGGCAGGGACCACATCATGTGCAGATGGGTGTGATAGGGGGTCTTGTCCTCGGAAAAGCGCACGTCGCGGTGCGGGCGGAACAGCTTGGTCCGGGGCGGTGTGCCCCGGGTCTCTCCCAGCCAGGCAGAAATCCGCGCAAGCAATTTTTCCGACGGACGCTTGAGCTGGCTGTCGTAGCGCGCCTTGTTGTCCCGGAACCAGTCACGGTCATTGTTGTCCGCAAGTTCCGAAAGGAATGCACGAGCGTCCGGCAAAAGCCGGTCAAGATCAACGGGGTCGGCCATTGGAAAGCTCCATCAAGGCGCCTGTGAACAGCCTAGCACAGGTCGGCAAGTTGCGCACCCCGCGCCCTTGCCTCCGGCGGAGGCCGGCACTATGGGCGGAGCATGACCAAGCCCATGTCCTACACCGAGCACAGGCGCGCCATCCTGCGCCTTGGCCTGCCGCTGATCGGCGGGCACCTGGCGCAATATGCCATCGGCCTGACCGACACGATCATGATCGGCTGGTACGGCGTGCCGGAACTGGCGGCGCTGACCTTGGCGGGATCGTTCTTCTTCACGGTCTTCCTGTTCGGGTCGGGCTTTGCCTGGGCGATAATGCCGATGGTGGCGCGCTATGCCGCGCAGGAGGACGAGGTGCTGGTGCGGCGGGCGACGCGCATGGCGTTGTGGCTGTCGATCCTCTATTTCTTCGTGACTCTGCCGTTGTTCTGGTTCTCGGGACCGCTCCTGCGCGGCATGGGCCAGACGCCCGAGGTGGCGGCGCTGGCGCAGACCTACCTGCGCATCGCGTCCATCGGGCTTTTGCCGGCGCTTGGCGTCATGGTGTTCAAGAACTACCTGGCCGGATTGGAACATACGCGCGTTGTGCTCTGGATCACGCTGGCCGCCGCGGGCGCCAATGCGCTGGCCAACTACGCGCTGATCTTCGGCAACTGGGGGGCGCCCGAACTGGGGATTTCCGGGGCGGCCATCGCCTCTGTCACGGTGCATGTGATCTCGTTGGTGCTGGTGGCGGCCTATGCGCTGATCAAGCTGCCGGAACATGAACTGATGGTGCGCTTCTGGCGCCCGGACTGGGAGATGTTCGCCCAGGTCTTTCACCTGGGCTGGCCCATCGGGCTGACGACCCTGGCCGAGGTCGCGCTGTTTGCGGCCACCGCCGTCCTGATGGGCTGGCTGGGCACGATTCCGCTGGCGGCGCATGGCGTGGCGCTGCAGATCTCGACGGCGGCCTTCATGGTGCAGCTGGGCCTGTCCAATGCCGCCACGGTGCGCGCGGGCAACGCGCTGGGCCGGGGTGACCTGGAACACATGCTGCGCGGGGCGCGGGTGGTTGCGGTGCTGGGCGCGGTGGCGGCGGCGCTGACCGTGACGGTCTTTGTCGCGTTGCCCGAAACGCTGATGAGCCTCTTTGTCGATCCGCACGATCCCCAGCGGGACGCGATCATCGCCACGGGGCGTGGGCTGTTGCTGATGGCCGCGCTGTTCCAGGTCGTCGACGCGACCCAGGTGATCCACATCGGCCTGTTGCGCGGACTGCAGGACACGCGCGTGCCGATGATTATGGCGGGGATCGCCTATTGGGGCATCGGGATGCCCTGCGCCTGGGCTTTCGGTATTGGTCTGGGCTGGGGCGGCGAGGGCATCTGGTTCGGGCTGGTCGTGGGCCTTGCGGCGGCGGCGGGGCTGCTGATGTGGCGGTTCTGGATGCACAGCCCCGCGATTCTGACGCGGCAAACGGCAGCCACCTGATCTGGCACGCTTTTCGGGTGACTGGGGGTATTCCACCATTGAGGGAGTGCATGTCCGGTGGTTAATTGCGCCTACCGGATCGGGGACACCATCCGGGCCACTCAGGGACCACGGACAGTTTTCAGGAGACACAGATTATGGCCCATACAATGGACGCAGGCGCCGGCGGTTATGACCGCCAGGTCGGGATGGGAGAAGCGGTCAAGCTTTTCTTTACCAATTACATCAAGTTCGAAGGGCGTTCGAACCGCGGTGAATACTGGTGGGCCGTACTCGGTCTGTTCCTGACCGGAATCGTACTGGGCATTATCGACGGTATGCTTGGGATTGCCGTCCTGGGTACGATTTTTTCCCTCGCCACGCTGATTCCGGGCATCGCCATCGGTGTGCGCCGTCTGCACGACATCGATAAGTCGGGCTGGTGGTATCTCATCATTCTCGTCCCGCTGATCGGTGTTCTGGTGCTGATCTACTTCTTCATCCAGAAGCCGACCCCGGGTCCGAACCGCTTCGGCTGATCCCCTCGTCAGTTCAAGGCACGCACGCCCCCCTCTTCCCCCGGGAAGAGGGGTTTTGCGTCTCAGGGGGCGCCTCGCCGCTTGCACGCAGGGGGTTGCCCGACTAGAAGCGGCCCGTCATTCAAGATGGAGTGTGCCTGATGGGCTTTCGGATGGGAATCGTGGGGCTGCCCAACGTGGGTAAGTCGACGCTGTTCAACGCGCTGACCAAGACGGCCGCGGCGCAGGCGGCGAACTTCCCCTTCTGCACCATCGAGCCCAACGTGGGCGACGTGGCGGTGCCGGACCCGCGGCTGACGCAGCTGGCGGGGATCGCCAAGTCGGGCCAGATCATCCCGACGCGCATGACCTTTGTCGACATCGCGGGCCTGGTCAAAGGCGCCTCCAAGGGCGAAGGCCTGGGCAACCAATTCCTGGCCAACATCCGCGAGGTCGACGCCATCGCCCATGTCCTGCGCTGTTTCGAGGATGACGACGTGACCCATGTCGACGGGCGTGTCGATCCGGTCGCCGATGCCGAGACCATCGAGACAGAGCTGATCATCGCCGACATGGAAAGCATCGAGAAGCGCCTGCAGAACATCGTGCGCAAGGTGCGCGGTGGCGACAAGGAGGCGGTTCAGCAGGAGCGCCTGATGAAATTGGCCCTTGCCGCGCTGGAAGAGGGCAAGCCCGCCCGCGTGGTCGAGGTGGACGACGAGGACGCCAAGGCCTGGCGGATGTTGCAGCTCCTGACCTCCAAGCCGGTGCTTTACGTCTGCAACGTTGACGAGGGCGACGCGGCCGAGGGCAACAACCTGTCCGCCAAGGTCGGCGAGATGGCGGCGGCCCAGGGCAATTCGCACGTGGTGATTTCCGCCAAGATCGAGGAAGAGATCAGCCAGCTGGACGCCGAGGAAGCCGCCGAGTTCCTGCAGGAGCTGGGGCTGCAAGAAGCGGGGCTCGACCGGCTGATCAAGGCGGGCTACGAGTTGCTGGGCCTGCAGACCTATTTCACCGTCGGCCCGAAAGAGGCCCGCGCCTGGACGATCAAGCGCGGCACACTGGCGCCGCAGGCGGCGGGCGTGATTCACGGCGATTTCGAAAAAGGCTTCATCCGGGCCGAAACCATCGCCTTTGACGACTATGTTTCCTGCAATGGCGAAGCCGGGGCCAAGGACTCGGGCAAGATGCGCGCCGAGGGCAAGGCCTACGAGGTCAAGGACGGCGACGTCCTGCATTTCCTTTTCAACACCTGATCTGTCCCGGTCGGCTGGACGTGATGCCAAGGCCCTCTGCCCCGCCGGGCAGGGGGCCTTAGTGTTGTCATGGCGCTGAGCTTGGGCGGATTTGATGCAGGTCAACGCGAAGCCGGATCAGACATTCCAATAGGGCCATGTGTTCCCGGAGGCCCGCGATGACCGATCAATCCACCCCTCACGCCGCATCCATGCCCGAGCAGTGGTTGGCACATTTCCCGATCACCCTCTTTGCCAGCGTGATGGGCCTGTCCGGCCTCGCGCTGGCGCTGCATGCGGCGGCGGGGTATTTCGGATGGGGGCAGGGGCTGCCACGGTTCGCCTTGGCGGTGGCTGCGGCGGATCTTGTCGCGGTGACGCTGGTCTATGCGCTCAAGGCGCTGCGCCACCCGGAGGCAATCGCGCAGGAATGGGCGCACCCGGTCAAGCTGAACTTCTTTCCCGCCATTCCGATATCCTTGATGCTGGTGGCCACAGCCTTGAGGTTCGAGTTGCCTGCCGCGGCGCTCTGGCTCTGGGGGGCGGGCGCGGCCCTGCAGGCGGGGCTGGCCCTTGCGGTGATCGCGGCCTGGATGGGGCCGCGGACCTTCGGTCTGGGCCAGGTGAACCCGGCCTGGTTCATCCCTGCGGTGGGCAACGTGGTGGTGCCGGTGGCCGGTGTGCCGCTGGGTTTCGTGGACCTGTCCTGGCTGTTTTTCGCGACGGGCGTGATCTTCTGGGCCGCGTTGTTGCCGATCCTGCTGATGCGCCTGGTCACGCAACCGGCCTTGCCGGGGCGATTGCAGCCGACGCTGGCGATCCTCGTGGCGCCACCTTCTGTGGCCTTCCTGTCCTGGCTCCTGCTCAATGGCGGCGAGCTCGACGGATTCGCGCGCGTGCTGTTCAATGGCGGGCTGGCCTTCGGCGCCCTTGCGACGGTTCTTCTGGCACAGGCGATGCGCCCGCCCTTTGCCCTGTCCTGGTGGGCGCTGAGCTTTCCGGTTGCGGCCCTGACGATCTCCTGTCTGCGCTACGCACAGCTTTCCGGCTCAGGCCTGCACGGAGCGATGGGCGCGGGACTTCTGGTGCTGCTGGTGGTGATCGTGACGGGCCTCGTGGGGCGGACACTTCTTGGCATGACGCGCGGAGAGATCTGTCGCCCGGAATGAAGACCGGCGGGTTTTGTTGTCTGGCTGTCAATTTCGACTTGTTTCCGCCGTTTCGCGCGCATAGACACGGCGGCGGAGACGTGGCCGAGTGGTCGAAGGCGCTCCCCTGCTAAGGGAGTAGGCGGGAAACCGTCTCGAGGGTTCGA
>NZ_JARAMO010000053.1:0-17470 GCF_028807275.1 Mameliella sp. AT18 | reverse complement strand
CGATCGCCATGCAGGCGCCCTGGGCCATGTGCGGGCGCATCGGATGGCAGGCGTCACCCAGCAGGCACATCCGACCGCGGCTCCAGAGGTTGAGCGGATCGCGGTTCCAGAACGGCCATTTTGTGACGGTCTCGGTGGCGTCGATCAGCGCCTGCACCATCGGATGACCACCGCCAAAGATCGCCTCCATTTCTTCGCGGGAACTGTCGACGAAGCCTTCCTCGTGAGGCCAATTGTCGACCGGAACGCCGGTGACGTAATAGTACTCCGACCCGTCGCGTTTCGTGGCGTAGGCCATGACATGGCGCGACTGTTCCCACCACCATTTGACGCAGGTCTCGAACTCCAGGCCGCTGGCCCGCAGCTTGTCCATGTTGACCAGCGCCCGGTGACCGATCCAGCCGCTGTACCGTGGCCGCTCCTTGCCGAGCAGCTTTTCGCGCAGAAGCGAGTTGATGCCATCCGCGCCAATAACGATACGCGCCGCGATCTGCCGACCATTTGCAAAGGTCATCAGCACATCGTTGTCGCGTTCTTCGATCTCTGTCAGCCGATGATCGAAATGGACCCGGTTCTTTGGCAGGGCATCGATCTGTTCCGCATGCAAGTCACCGCGGTGAATGGTGATATAGGGCGCGCCGTATTCCTTCTTGGCGTGGTCGCCCAGGGGGATGCGCGAAAGGTACTCGCCTGTCGTGCCGTCGCGGGAAAACCAGAAATCAGGATGCGCGCCGATGTCCGCGAGGCGGTCTTCGAGCCCGATCTTCCGGAAGATCTTCATCACGTTCGGGCCGATGTGGATCCCGGCGCCGAGGCGGGTGAACTCCGGTGCCTGCTCGAAGCAATGCACGTCGAAACCCGCATCGATCAGGAGAGCGGCTGCGGCAGCGCCACCAAGGCCAGCTCCGATTACGGCAATGTCTACAGTGTCGATGGTGGTCATGGTTCCCTCTGTCCTTTATTCATTTGCACACAAACAAATATCATGCATTGAACGATGCGTGAAGAGGCTTCTTGAAAGGCGATATAGATGTTCAAAAACAGATGCTTAACTTTTGTCTGGTTGATCGTTTAAGGTTTTGGTCGCTTGCGAGCCATTCGAGGAAGGGTGCGCGAATCTGTGCGTGTGGCTATGCCTCGCCGTCATCCTCCAAGGCACCGGAAATGACTGCCTGAGCGGCGGCGGCGACAACGACACGCTGAATGGCAAAGCCGGCGACGACACTCTCTTTGGCGGTGAAGATGTCTTGGAAGACGACGAGGGTAATAACATCTTGCGCGGCCGCGCGGGCTCGGACGAGTTGGCGGGCGGCCCGGGCCGGGATTTCCTGGCCGACGGGCAAAATACCGAAATCTTCGTCTTTCGTGCCTGGGCCGAAACCGTCGTCGGCGCCGACCATGACCAGATCCTGGACTTCGAACAGGGGCTGGACAGCATCGGGGTCGCGGGCCTCTTGCCCGGAGTCTGCGGATTCAGGGGCTCCGCCGCCTTTTCTCCCTCCGGTAACCTGGAACTGCGCCTGAACGAAACAGCAACCCGGAATGACCCCGCGCCAGCTACTTTTCGTATTTTTGTACGGACAGGGAAGGGGCTGCAGGGCCCGCGCAATTGCCATTCTGAAAACGTCTGATGCGAAGGGAGTGGCATTGCCGCAGGTGCGGCGACGCTCTGCCCGACCATGTGCGCGCAGATGTCCGCCATTGCCGCACAGCCTGCCGCAAGGCTGCCAGGCGGCAAGGACGTGCTGCGAGGACCCGTGCGTCACCAGGCCGGAACTGGGGCGGAACTGGCGGCAATCCAGGCGCGGGCAGGGTGGTCGCAAACCGAATTGGTCCGACAGGTGGGGTGTGGGTGCCACCCCGCCGGTTGAGCATGTTCGCCAATCCGGGTCGATGGCCGACCTCTTCAGCACCCTTTTTGAAGGGGCGGTTGCGCGACATTTGAATGGTCGCCAGTGCAAGGCCACAGATTTGGAAGAGTACCGCCCGTCCTTGTGTTGGCGGACAGTACCTTGTGGTTTACCCCTTGGGTCGGAAGGGGCGTGCCAGCGAGATAGGGAAATCCAGGGCCATCGCCTGACGGTTGCGGGAGATCAGCACCAATACCGCGATTGTGGCCAAGTATGGCAGCGCGGACAGGAGCTCGGAAGGGACGTTCAATCCGATTGCCTGGCCCTGCAACTGCAGAATGGTCATCCCGCCGAACAGCCAGGCGCCAAGGACAACGCGGATGGGGCGCCAGGCGGCGAAAACCACCAGAGCAAGGGCAATCCAGCCACGGCCCGCGGTCATGTTTTCCACCCAGAGGGGGGTATAGACCAGCGACAGGTAAGCGCCGCCCAGACCCGCCATAGCTCCCCCGAACATCACGGCCATGTAGCGGATCCGGATCACCTCATAGCCAATGGCATGCGCCGAATCCGGGCTTTCCCCGATGGCACGCAGGGCCAGTCCGGCCTTTGTGCGGTAGAGAAACCAGCTGACGATGCCGAACAGCACGAAGGAGATGTAGACCAGCGGATCGTACTGGAAGAACATTTCCCCGATCACCGGAATGTCGGAGAGGCCGGGCAGGTGTACGGGCTGAATGGCGTCCACCGGCGTGCTGCCGAAGCCGCGACCGATGAAGGCGGACACCCCGGTGCCGAAGATCGCAAGCGCCAGGCCTGCCGCGTATTGGTTGGTCATGAACGTGAGTGCCAGCACGCCGAACAGCAACGAGGAGGCGGCCCCGGCCAGCACCGCGGCGGCAAGCGCCACGGTCATCGGCAGGCCGGCAAAATGTGCCCAGACCCCGAACGCGGCGCCGACCAGCATCATGCCTTCGATGCCGAGGTTCAGCACGCCGGATTTCTCGACCACCAACTCGCCAAGCGCAGCAAAGATGAGAGGGGTTGCCGCGACGATTGTCGCGGCGAACATTGAGACGAACAAATCCATCAGGCGGTCCTCATAGCGAGCTTGCGGATGCGGAAGTTGATCAGGAAGTTGCTGGCGAGCAGGAAGAACAGCAGCATTCCCTGGAAAATCAGCGCGATCGAGGAGGGCAGGCCCAACGACATCTGCACCGTTTCACCGCCCAGGTAGAGAAGCGACAGAAGCAGACCGCCCAGCACGATTCCCAAGGCGTTGAGGCGTCCGACAAAGGCCACGATGATGGCGGCAAAGCCGTAGCCGGGCGAGATTTGTGGCGACAATTGCCCCAGGGGGCCGGCGGCTTCCATCATCCCGGCCAGGCCAGCTGCGGCACCGGAGGCCAGCAGCCCGATCCAGATCGAGGCGGAGGCGTTGAAGCCGGCAAACCTGGCCGCGGCCGGAGCGACACCGCCGACCGACATCTTGTACCCCAGGAAACTGCGCTCGGTGAACAGCCAGGTGATGGCGACAACGACCACGGTGAAGAAAATCGAGGTGTTGAGCCGGTAGGAATAGTCGAAGACCTCGAACATGCCGTTGTACGGCAAGAGCGCGGTCTGCGGGAAATTGTATCCATCCGGATCGCGCCACGGGCCGTGGACCAGGTACGACAGGATCAACGTGGCGACATAGGTGAGCATCAAAGTCACCAGGATCTCGTTTGTGTTCATGCGATCCTTGAGAAAGGCGGGGACAGCCGCCCAGGCCATGCCGGCCAACATGCCCGCGATGACCATGGAGGGCAGCAGCAACGGGCTGTCCTGCCAGGGCGCAAACAGGCCGACGCCGGTGGCGGCAATCGCGCCCATGATCAGCTGCCCCTCGGCGCCGATGTTCCAGACATTCGCGCGAAAACCGATTGCGAGACCGCAGGCAATCAGGATCAACGGTGAGGCCTTCAGCAACCATTCGGAAATACCGTTCATCGTCGCGAGCGGTTCGATGAAGAAGGTGTAGAGCGTTACCAAGGGGTTGTAGCCGAGCGACAGGAAGAACAGGGAGCTGACGACAATGGTCAACCCGGTCGCGATCAGCGGTGCGGCGATGGACATTTGGCGCGACGGTTCGGCGCGAGGCTCGATTTTAAACAGCATGTCTGATGCTCTCCATTTGCTCTTCAGACGCGGCGCATGTCGGGCCCGTGCCGGTCATGAGAAGGCCGACTTCCTCGATATTGGTCTCGGCGCGGTAAAGGGGCGGAGAGAGCTCGCCATTGCAGATGACGTAGAGCCGGTCGCAGATTTCGAACAGCTCTTCCAGCTCTTCGGAGATCACGATCACCGCCTTGCCGGAGCGGCTGAGGTCGATAAGGGTCTGCCGCACGAAGGCGGCGGCGCCGACATCCACGCCCCATGTCGGTTGCGATACCAGAAGCACCTTGGGCGCGAGTTCGATTTCCCGGCCCATGATGAATTTCTGCAGGTTGCCGCCGGACAAACCATGCGCTTTTGCGTTGGGCCCGCTGGCCTTGACCTTGTATTTCTCGATCACGGCGGAGGCGAAGTCGCGCGCCTTTCTGCGGTTGGCCATGCCGTGCTTGACCATGCCCAGCCTGTGGGCGGTCAGCAGCGCATTCTCCGACAGTTCATAAGGCGGGACCGCACCACGGCCAAGCCGCTCTTCCGGTACGAATCCCAGACCCAGGTCGCGGCGGCGCCCGGCGTTGAGGTGGCCGACCGCGCGTCCCTCCAGAATGATGTCCTCGGCCGCGCTGGTGATCTTTTCGCCACTGATCGCGGCGGCCAGTTCCCCCTGGCCATTTCCCGAAACACCGGCGATGCCAACGATTTCGCCGCCGTATACCTCGAGGTTCACGGATTTGAGCGAGGTGCCCGTGGCGGTTTCCGACGCCATGCTCAGGTTATTGACCGCCAGGAGCGGCAGTTGGCTGAGTTCCGAGGGGGCTACCGTCATTTCCGGCAGGTCGCTGCCCACCATCATGCGGGCGAGTTCGGCAGAGGTCGCCTGTCGTGGGTCGGTTTCGCCGGTTACCTTGCCACCGCGCAGAACGGTGGCGCTGTGGCACAGCTCGCGTACTTCGTCCAGCTTGTGACTGATGTATAGGATGCTGCAGCCTTCGGCGGCGAGCTGGCGCAGGGTCTTGAACAGCGTCCGTACCGCCTGCGGTGTCAGCACAGAGGTCGGTTCGTCCAGGATCAACAGCTTGGGCTGACGCAGCAGGCAGCGGACAATCTCCACTCTCTGCCGTTCCCCGACAGAGAGGGAAAGCACCAGGCGGAAGGGATCAATCGGCAGACCGTAGCGTTCTGAAACGTCGCGGATGCGGACCGCCAACCTCTTGAGATCCATCTTGCCGGGCATCGAGAGCGCGATGTTTTCCACGACCGTGATGGATTCGAACAGGGCGAAATGCTGGTAGACCATTTCGATCCCCAGTTCCCGCGAAATCGCGGGGCCATGTTCGGGCAAGGTCTTGCCGTCACAGACGATCTGTCCCCTGTCCGCCGGGGTTGCCCCGTAAATGATCTTCATGAGCGTGCTTTTCCCGGCGCCGTTTTCACCCAGCACGGCGTGAATCTCGCCGGGGAGAACGGAGAGCGAGATGTCATCATTGGCAATCACACCGGGGTATGACTTGCTGATGCCACGGAGTTCCAATCGTGGAGTCATTGCGTGTTTCACCTTTGTTCGGGTGGATTGCCCGCCAAGCGGAGCGAGGCAGGCAATCCTTCCTTTTGGGAGTCCCGGGAAGCGGTCAGCCCAGCTTGCCGATCATGCCCTCGACGAACCAGTCGATGCTCCGGATGCCGCCGTCAGACAGACTCTGTCCGGTTTCGACGCGCAGGGCGCCTGACTGGTCTTTCAGTTCGCCGCCAAAGGGGTGCAGCGTGCCCGCGATGATTTCCGCGCGCGCCTTTTCGGCGGCGGCGGTGGCCTCGGGCGGCAGATCGTCGTTGTAGGGGGACATCTGGATCACGTCATCCGCGAGGCCGAGCCATCTTTCGTTTGATGTCCAGGTGCCATTGGCCGTATCGCGGGCCGCCTGCAAGTAGACCGGCACCCAGTTGAGCGTGAACGCCGTGAGATGCTTGCCATTGCCGAACGGGGCCATGTCGCTGGCGTAGCCGATGGACCATACGTCGTTTTCCCCGGCAACCTGGACGCCCGTGGCCGTATCGGTCATCGAGCAGATCACGTCGCAGCCCTGTGCGATCAGCGTCTTGGCCGCTTCCTTTTCCTTGCCCGGGTCGAACCAGGAGTTCAGGAAGATGACGTTGCAGGTGATGTCGGGGTTGACGCTTTGGGCGCCGCGCAACAGCGCGTTGGCCGGGCCGACGATGTCGGGTATCGGGAAACCGCCGATAAAGCCGATCTTGGCGGACTTGGAGACATGGCCCGCCGCCACGCCCGCCACGTAGGTGCCTTCGAAGTACTTGGCTTCAAAGGTGCCCAGGTTCTTGAGGTGCTTGATGCCCGAGCAATGCTCGAACGCGGTCTTGGGAAAGCGCGGTGCCACTTTCTGCATCGGCGTGCCGTGCGAGAAACTGGTCCCGAAGATCAGGTCATTTCCGGCCCCTGCCAATTGACGGAACACGCGCTCGGCGTCCTGGGGGCGGAAAATGCTGTCGATCACCGTTATCTCTGCATCATCGCCGAACTCCGCCCGGATCGCTTCGATGCCGAGGCTGTGCTGTTTCGTCCAACCGATTTCAGAGACGGGCGAGACGTAGACGGCTCCGACCTTGAGCTTGCCCTCTGCCCTGGCCGCACCTGGCAGGTTTGCCAGCCCCGCCGCCAACCCGGTGGCGGCGCCGTATTTCAGGATGTCTCTTCTTGTTGCGCGTTTCATTGTTTCCTCCCTGTTCAAATGGACGATTATCTTGGGCGTTCGGTTCTTCCTTGGCCGTTGGCGTTTCTTGGTTTTTTGTGGGGGAACGGCCCTAGTCGGTATTCTCTTGCGCCACGTACGGCGCGAGTGCTTCTCGCGCGTCCGTTTTCGGCAGCGTGTCGTCTTCCAACAGGTATCCTCTCACGACGGTGTTGTGGTGGACCGCGATCAGTTCCTGTGCCTCTGCGATCTTGCCTTCTTCAAGCAGGTCGATCAGTTGGCTGTGATCGTGCAGCAGCCCGCAATAATCGAAGCGCGAACTGACCAGCGAGCGCAGCAACGCGGTTCTACGGATCAACTGCGCGTGCATTTGCTGCACGACCGAGTTCCGAGACATCCGCACCAGGGTTTCGTGAAAGCCCGAGCCCAGCTGATCCGCGAGTGCGTCGTTTTTCTCGTCGATGGCCTTGTTCTGAAGCTCGACATGGCGGCGCAGTTCGGCCCAGCCGCGGGTGTCCAGTCGGCCCGACAACTGTGCGGCGACACCCTGTTCCAGGATGGTGAGTGCATCGTAGATCTCGACCGCCTCGCGGTAGGTGGGTTTCGAGACAAAGGCTCCGCGGTTGCGCTCCATTGTCACGAGGCCGTCTTCGCTGAGGTGGATCAGGGCCTGCCGTACCACCGCGCGGCTGACCTTGAAGATGTCAGCCAGCGTTTGTTCACTGAGTTTGCAGCCAGGCAGCAGGCGCTTTTGGATGATCGCCCGGGTGATGATCTTGGAGATCTCGTCTGAACGGCTTCCCATGACGGCTGCGCAACCTTTCTGATCACGTGTCCGGAGGCCAGCGCCTCGTTGTGGATTGGCCCGTCACACCGTGCACCGGGCCTGCGACAAGTGGTACCTCTTTAGGAATTGAAAGACTATCAGTCAAGAATTGAAAGTCTCTATGTTTATAATTGATATGCAATCTTGTCGTGTTTGGATAGCGTTTGCTGGCAGGCGCCTACATGGGTGACGCATCTTTGCCCGACCTGGCGGCCGCTGGACGATGGGCGGCCGGGGTGCCACTTGCAGAAGATTTTTGGGAGGACAGATCGTGTCGGAACTGAAATGCAAAGACCCCGTCGCCGTGAATCTCTGGTATGCGATTGCGCCTCTTGAGGACGTCAAGGACGCCCGGGTGCAGCGGAGTGTCCTGCTGGAGCAGCCGATTGCCTACACCAGGAACGATGCCGGCGATGTCGTCGTCTGGGCATACGAGGGGAGGCCGGGAGACGCGCCGGGTGATCGGGCGCTGCCGGTGAAGGAGCGGTTCGGGTATTTCTGGACAACGCTCGGGATGCCGGAGCGGGACATCTTTCCGATCCCGGAGTACGAAGAAGAGGACCGTCGCAATATTCACGCCGCAAGCTTCGGGGTGAACGCCTCGGCTCCGCGCCTGGTCGAGAACTTTCTCGACATGGGGCATTTTCCGTTTGTCCACACCGACATTCTGGGCGCCGAGCCGCATACCGAGGTGAAGGAATATTTCGTCGAAGTGTCGGAAGAGCGGGACGAGATCCTGGCCTCCAACTGCAAGTTCTGGCAACCAATGGCGGCGGCCTCTTCCAGCGGCGGTGCCGACGTCGATTACATCTATCGGGTGCCGCACCCGTTCTGCTCGGTGCTCTACAAGTCCAGTCCGCTGGACGATGGCCGCAACGATGTGATTGCCATCTTCATCCAGCCCTTCAATCAAGAGCAGGTCCGGGTTCACATGCTGCTGTCACTGCTGGATGACAACAGTGATGACACTCAGATCCGGTTGTTTCAGCAGACGATCTTTGGCCAGGACAAACCCATCCTGGAAAACCAGTATCCCAAGCGTCTGCCGCTGGACCCGCGGGCCGAGACGCCTATTCGCGCAGATAAATCTGCAATCGCCTACCGCAGGTGGCTGTCCGGCAAGGGGGTTGCCTATGGCGTGATCCCCCCGTCTGCATGACTACAACAACAGGGAAACCAGAGTGATGTCCGACCTGCACAGCAAATGGTATCCGATCGCCTCGAGCTCGGATCTGCCGAAACGCCATGTCTATCAGGCACAGCTTTTGGGCCGCGAGTTCGCCGTCTGGCGTGCCGACGACGGGTACGTGAACGTCTGGGAAAATCGCTGTCTGCATCGCGGCGTGCGGCTTTCCATCGGGATCAACAACGGGTCCGACCTGAAATGCCAGTACCACGGTTGGCGCTATGCCAACCGCACCGCTGGCTGCACCTATATCCCCGCGCACCCGGCCGATGCGCCAGCACGGACCATCTGCAACAACACCTACCCGGCGCAGGAAGCGCACGGGCTGGTCTGGGCCGGCGAACAGGCCAGTGGCGATCTGCCCCCGCTTGACGGGTTTGAGGCGGCAACAGTGCTGCGCCCGGTTCCGGTCCTGGCTCCGATGGAAATGGTCGTCGAGGCGCTGCTCGCCTATGGCTGGGACGATAGCTGTTCGGGCCGTGCCAACGCCGACGGATCGGTCACCGTGACCGCGGCGGACGGGGCGGAGGTCCGCCTGTTCGTGCAGCCGATGGACAGCAATCGGTCCGCGATCCGCGGGGTCAGCAATCAGCCTGTGAAAGGCGCTGATCGTATCAGGCTGCTCAAGCGCCACAGCTGGCTGATGCAGGAGTTGCGCAGCCAGATCGAGGCCCGTGCGTCATCGCAGGAGGCACCGCCGCCCTATCAGCCGGTGATCGCAAGGGTCTCCGAGGATCTGGTCGATATTCCGGCGATTGGCACCGAAATGCGCAAGGCTGAATTGCGCGTGCAGGTCGCGGGGAAGGAAATGACCGCCGAAGGCATCGTCAGCCTGCGACTGAAGCCGGTCAAGGGCAGCCTGCCGACCTTCCAGCCCGGCGCGCATATCGACGTGCACCTGCCCAACGGTCTAGTGCGGCAGTATTCGATCACGAACGGGCCGGGTGAGACCGACCACTACAGGATCGGCGTCAAGCGCGAGCCGAACAGCAAGGGTGGATCGGCTGCCATCCACGATGCGGTGAAAGCGGGTGACGTGCTGGCAATCTCGGCGCCGCGCAACAACTTCCCGCTGCGCCGCAATGCCGAGCACACGATCTTTGTCGCCGGCGGGATCGGTGTCACACCGCTGATTTCCATGGCGCGGGCCCTGAACGCCCAGGGCCTGAGCTTCGAGTTCCACTACTTCGTGCAGTCCGACGATCACGTGGCCTTCAAACCGCAGATCGGCGAATACGAGCAGGCTCTCATCTTGCACAAGGCGCTGACGCCAGAGGCAACCGGCGCCAGGTTGACAGAAATCCTCGCCGAGCCCGGTTTCGCCCGCCACGTCTACATCTGCGGTCCGGGTCCGATGCTGGAAGCGGCTCGCGCAATCGCCGCCGAGCAGGGGTGGTCGGACGAGACGGTGCATTTCGAGTATTTTGCCAATACCGCCGAAGTGGACGACAGCACGGCCTTCGAGGTCGATCTGGCCCGGTCGGCGATGACTCTGAAAGTGCCTGCCGGAAAGACCATCCTGGAAGTGCTGCGCGAAAACGGCATCGACATGCCCAGCTCCTGCGAGCAGGGCGCCTGCGGCACCTGCCGGTGCGGCGTGATCGAAGGGGCGGTCAAACACCAGGACGTCTACCTGAGCGATGCTGAAAAGGCCGAAGGCAAGTCCATCATGACCTGCGTCAGCCGCGCGGTGTCCGATCGTCTCATCCTGGATATTTGAGGTGTCAGCATGTTGAAACTGTACGACTATGAACTCTCCGGAAACTGCTACAAACTGCGTCTTCTGCTATCCTTTCTTGGGGTCCAGTACAGGTCCGAGTTGATCGACTTCTATCCGGGCAACCAGCACAAGTCCCCAGACTTTCGCCAGATCAATCCTCTGGGTCAGCTGCCGGTGATCGACGACAACGGTCTTGTTCTCCGAGATGCCCAGGCGATCCTGGTGTACCTGGCGTCGAAATATGACCCCTCGAACCGGTGGTATCCGCGGAAGAGTCCCGAACTGCTGGGGCAGATCTCGCAATGGCTGGCCTTTGCCGATGCAATCACGGCAACCGCCTCGGCGGCCCGCCTGCATGACGGGCTGTTCTACTCGGAGATAGATGTCGAGGCGGCCCGGGCCGGTGCGCATCGTTTGTTCCGGGTTCTGGATGAACATCTCTTCTTTGCCGAGGAGGAGGGGCAGGACTGGATCTGTCCGGGAGAGCATCCCACGATCGCGGACATCGCCTGTTTCCCCTATACCGTGCTCTCCGAGGAAGGGGGCATTCCGCGCATCGATTACCCGGCCATCCGCCGTTGGAGCGACCGTTTCAAGCGCATCCCGGGTTTTGTCGTGATGTCTGGCGTCTTCCCTGCGGGACCGGCCGCAACAGACCGCCGACAGGCGGTCGCCTGAAGGCTGGCTCTCTTCCTTAGCCGGTCGTTCCTCCGGCCGGCTATCCTGGGCGCCCGATGAATGCTGGCTTCCTCCCATCGGGCGCCCGCCAATTCAACTGGTTCAAGGATCGATCACATGATCATAGCGTGCGCCGCTGCGGCAGTAGAGGCAGATCACCCTGAACGTGACCCAAATCTGATGGAAGGTTTGGGCAGTAGTCATAGCCGCCTGCGCGACTTTGGTCGCAAAAGAACTGCAAGGGATTTGGGCCGACGAACAGAGAGATCGCAGGCCGAACTGGCCTGTCGCGGAACACCATCAAGACGTGTTTGGGAGAAGGCACGATCGAGCCGTCGTTCAAGACGTTGGCGCAGTCAAGCAAGTTTGACCCCTAGACTAAAGATTCTGCTGCGTGGCTGAAGATGGAGGCTGCGAAGTCTTGCAAGCAGCGTCGAACCCTGAAGCGGCTGAATGGCGATCTGGTGGCGCCCGGCCACACGGGTTCCCAAAATCGGGTTGTGGCCTTCGCCCGAAAAAGGCGGGTTGAGCGCCAACGCGAGTAGCAGGCCGCCGGGCGTGGCATCTATCCGACGAACCCGACGAGCCGCGCGAACATGTGCGCCCGTGCCTTATCGTCGATCGGCGGACATTCGGCAGTGATGAGCCGCTGGACATCGCCGATGGCACGACGGCGCGCAATCGGTCCAATCGCGGTTTCGAACTGCATGTCAGCTTCCCGGAAGATCTGCGCCACGCCGGTCTCGATCAGCCGACGGGTTTCGTCTGCGGCGCCGCGTTCTCGTCCATCCGCGCCATCGCGGCATCGAGCAGGGCAATCATGAGGACCGGTATATCGGCCGCCTGCCGCCCGAGTTGGTGCCTCGCCTCGATCGACCGGATCAATGATGTCAGGTTTCGCGTGATGCGCTGTGCGGAAACGAATGCGAGGAGCAAGGAACGCTGGAAACGGTCCGTCAGAAGGCGTCAACGACGCCTCCGGCGCTAATTTTTTCGAGAAGTCGCGGAAAAAAGTGCCACGATAAGTAGTACAGTTTTGGGTATAAACGCCACTCGGGGAGAAAGAGCCGTTACTTTTAAATAGGTACATGGCGGATGGGATGGGTCTGACGTCGAACGTTCTCTGGCCCGTAAGATATCGATATCAATGAACTGGCGCTTGGGTTCGAATCCCGATCGAGACAAAAGGAATTGGCAACCAACCAGCGTGGTCAATGCGTAGCCTTCGTGATCGCCGGTACGCCAAAGGTACCGCCTCTTTGCGTTGAACTACGCGAAAATCTCGTCGAGATGCCATGGTCACCGACTCGAGCGCAGCCCTGCGAACCGTCGTTTCCAGATATCCGCCGCGAACATCGGGCCGAACCGCTACCACCAGAACAGGACCGTTTCATGGCTGTTTTCGACGCTCCGCTTGTGTAGCAGATCCTCGACATTCCGAAGCGAGAGTGAGAACCGGATGAAGAGCATGACGGTCAACCGGTTGATTGCACGGCTGGTTTGCAATTAGCGGAACGGGTTCAGATTGGTCATTGTCGCAGGCCAAGCCGTAACCCGGCCTTGCTCAAGGTCATCGCCTTGACACCACTCCAGACCAGTGTGCTGGTCAGGGATGCCGGGGCTCTGGAGTGCATGAACGGTATTGACACGTTCATCATGGACAAGACCGGCACCCTGACCGAAGACCGGCACAGGATTACGGATGCCGTGGCCGCAGAAGGGTGCGACGAGGAAACTGTACTCACGCTCGCCGCGGCGATTGAACGTGGATCTGCGCACCCGCTGGCCGGGCTATCGTCGGCGGGTCACGCTCCCGAGGGCTGGCAACGGGAAGAGCCTTGGATCTCGACGCGGATGCCATTCACTGGCTCGCGCACCGCATTTTTGTCACCCATTTTCTCCGAGATCGCCATGATCCGTTGACGAAAACCAAGGCGCGGGTTCACGCACTGCCGCTCTGTCAAAGGTTACCGGTTCAGTCGAACGGCATGAGATTGAATAAACCGCATCAAAATCCGGCGCCGGTTGGCTTTTCTTGATCGGTCTCAATGTGGGCGATGACGATTGGATGCAGAGAATGATACCGTTGGCGGAGTCGCCTCGGAGGACATGATCTTGACGACACGTGGCATTCTTGTGGGTCTGGTATTGAGCGCCGTGGGCTTTGTCGAGACAGCCTGGTCACAGACACTGACGGTCGAAGAAACTCTGCTGGTCGAATGGAAATCCGTTTACGGACAGGTCGAGACGCGCAACAGGGTTCCCGCGCGCACGCGTATCGGCGGAACTGTCACCGAACTGGATGTCTCCGAGGGAGACCGGGTCGAGGCAGGCCAACGCATCGCGATGGTGGTGGATGACAAGCTGGATTTCCAACTCGGTTCCCTCGACGCCCGGCTGACGGCGCTGAACGCCCAGCTTGAGACCGCGGAGGCCGACCTTGCCCGCGGCGAACAGTTGATCGAACGGGGGGTCATCACCGCCCAACGGTTTGACCAGTTACAGACGGCCGTCGATGTGATTCAGGGCGAGATCCGAAGCCTCGGTTCGGAACGGCTAGTGATCGAACAACAGATCGCCGAGGGCGCGGTGCTGTCGCCCGAGGCGGGCGTGGTATTGTCGGTTCCGATCTCGCGCGGCTCGGTCGTGAAGCCCGGCGAGGTGGCGGCGGTGGTCGCCGGCGGGGGCGTCTTTCTGCGCCTGTCGGTGCCGGAACGTCATGCCAGCGATCTGCTGGAAGGCGCTGAGATCGAGATCGGAACTGTGCAGACCGAAACAAGCACGCGAAAGACGGGGCGCCTCGCGAAGCTATACCCGCAGATCGAGGGCGGTCGCCTGCAAGCTGATGTCGAGGTCGCAGGGCTTGATCCGCGCTTTGTCGGGCGCCGAATGCCGGTTCGTCTACCGGTGGGCGAACGGTCGGCGATCCTGGTGCCAGAGAGGGCGCTGGGCCGTGTCGGTGGGCTTGATTTCCTGACCATCGAGGCCGAGGACGGAGATAAAAGGCGCCGCACGGTCGTGCCCGGTGGAACCGTCATTCGGGATGGCGAGACCTGGCGCGAAATCTTGACCGGGCTTGACGTCGGCGACCGCGTGGTGCTCGAAAATGAATGATGGTACCTCGCAGGACGAAGGCGCGCTCGGCATTGCCGGGCATCTGACGCGTGCCTTCATCACCTCTCCGTTGACGCCACTATTCCTGCTGGCCGCGCTGGCCGTCGGCCTGATCGCACTTTCGAGCCTGCCGCGCGAGGAAGAGCCGCAAATATCGGTGCCGCTGGTCGACATCCACGTCCAGGCCGATGGCCTCGCCGCCGAGGACGCGCTAAAGCTGATCACCGAGCCTCTCGAAACCATCGTCAAAGGGATCGACGAGGTCGAGCACGTCTATTCCGATACCCGCGACGATCAGGTGATGGTCACTACCCGCTTTATCGTCGGGGTCGAGGCTGAGACGGCCATCCTGCGCGTGCGAGACAAGCTGCTGGCACATCTCGACCGGATCCCCGTTGGCATACCCGAGCCGCTGGTGGTCGGGCGCGGCATTAACGACGTTGCCATCGTCTCCTTGACGCTCTCGCCGATGGAAGGCGAAGAGACGATAACCGCGGCCGACCTGACGCGGATCACGCGCGAACTGCGCGTCGAGCTCGCCAAGATCGAAGACGTGGGTCTGACCTATATCGTCGGCGAAACCAACGAGGCCCTGCGCATTGCCCCAGATCCGGAACGGCTGGCACTCTACGGCGTGACCCTGCAACAGCTTGCCGCCAAGGTGTCGGGGGCAAATACCGCCGCACCGGCGGGACTTCTACGCGACGGTGGCGAGCAGGTCGGCCTCGTGATCGGCAAGACACTCTCGACCCCCGAAGAAATCGCGAACCTCGAACTGACCACGCGGGACGGGCGCACCGTCTATGTCCGGGATGTCGCCGAGGTATCTTTTGTTTCGGACCTCGAAGAGCATACCGTGGCGACCTTCCATCGGGCCAAAGACGGTGACATCATCCGCCGACCGGCGGTCACGCTGGCACTGGCGAAACGCGCCGGGGCCAATGCCGTGACCGTCGCCGAGCAAATCCTGCACCGGGTCGAGAGCCTGCAGGGCAAGCTGATCCCCGACAGTGTCGAGATCGAGGTCACGCGGGACTACGGCGAAACCGCCGACGAAAAAGCCAACGAACTTCTTTTCCACCTGGCACTGGCCACGGTCTCGATCGTCGCCCTTGTCCTGATCGCGATCGGCTGGCGCGAGGCCATCGTCGTGGCCATCGTCATCCCGGTCACCATCCTTCTGACGCTCTTTGCGGCCTATATCATGGGCTACACGCTGAACCGTGTCTCGCTCTTCGCGCTGATCTTCTCCATCGGCATCCTCGTCGATGATGCCATCGTGGTGATCGAGAATATCGCGCGACACTGGGCGGGCCGGATCGGCGGACGAGCGCCCCGCGATGCAGCCGTTGCCGCCGTGGCGGAAGTCGGCAACCCGACCATCGTCGCCACGCTGACCGTTGTCGTCGCGCTCTTGCCAATGCTCTTTGTCTCCGGCCTGATGGGTCCCTACATGAGCCCGATCCCCGCGAACGCCTCGGCCGCGATGATCTTCTCCTTCTTTGTCGCGGTCATGATCACGCCCTGGCTGATGTTGCGGATCGCGGGGCGGGCTTATGCGGCGCATGCTGGCGGCCATGCCGCACATGCGCACGGTGGCGCACTGGGGCGGGCCTATGCCGCAGTTGCGCGCCCACTTTTGCGGACAAAGGCCGGCAGCCTGCTGTTTCTTCTAGTGGTGATCGTGCTGTCCTTCGGTTCTCTGGGCGCGCTCTACACACGGGACGTGACGGTCAAGCTGCTCCCCTTTGACAACAAGTCGGAGCTCGCCATTGTCATCGACCTGCCCGAGGGGGCTTCGGTCGAGGCGACCGACGCGGTGGCCAGTGCCGCCGCTCATGTGGCACTCGGCTTGCCCGAGGTGCATTCGGCACAAAGCCATGCCGGCACGCCCGCCGCCTTCAACTTCAATGGTCTCGTGCGGCATTACTTTCTACGCCAGAGCCCCGAGATGGGCGAGGTCCAGCTGAATCTGGAAGCCAAGCACCATCGCGACCGCACCAGCCATGAAATCGCGCTCGACCTGCGCGCAAGGCTCACCGAACTGGACTTGCCCCGCGGGGCCGTTGTGAAGGTCGTGGAACCCCCGCCCGGCCCGCCGGTGATTTCGACGCTGCTGGCAGAGATCTACGGTCCCGACCCGCAAACCCGGATCGAGACGGCGGCCAAAGTGCGCGATGCCTTCGAGGCTGTGCCTTACATCGTCGATGTAGATGACAACCTGGGCGAACGCCCCCGGCGCCTGCGGGCCCGGCTTTCGGTCAGTGATCTGGATTTCTACAAGGTGCAGGAAGCCGATGCGCTACAGACGCTCCGCCTTTTGAACAGTTCCACAACGGTCGGCTACTCCCATCGCGGCGAACGGCGTCGCCCGATCCCCATCGTCATGGCCCGCGCGCGCTCTGATCGCACGATGGACGAACGCGCGCTGTCGATCCCCGTGCCCGCCAACGCGATCCCCGGCGCGCGTGGCGTCGTCGAACTGGGAGATGTCGTCTCGATCACGGAAGAGCGGGCCTCCTTCCCGATCTTCCGGCACAATGGCTATGATGTGGTGATGGTAACCGGAGAGCTTGCCGGTGTGTTCGAGGCGCCGCTCTACGGGATGCTGGCAGTGGCCGACCGGCTGGACGGCATGGACTGGGGGGATGCCGAAAAGCCCGAGATCCGCCTGAACGGCCAGCCCGTCGACATAACGCAGCCAGTGCTTCTCTGGGATGGCGAGTGGGAGGTGACATGGGTCACTTTCCGTGACATGGGCGCCGCCTTCGGCGTGGCGCTTCTGGGGATCTATATCCTTGTCGTGGCCCAATTCGGCTCGTTCCGCCTGCCGCTGGTGATCCTGACCCCGGTGCCGCTCACTTTCCTCGGGATCATGTTCGGGCACTGGGTCTTCGCGGCGCCCTTCTCTGCAACTTCCATGATCGGTTTCATTGCGCTTGCCGGCATTATCGTGCGGAACTCCATCCTCCTCGTAGATTTCATCCGCCATGCCGCCCCGGAAGGCCGCGTGACCGTCGACATTCTGATCGAGGCTGGCGCGACACGTTTCAAACCGATCCTGCTGACCGCCCTTGCGGCGATGATCGGCGCGGCAGTCATCCTGACCGACCCGATCTTTCAGGGGTTGGCGATTTCCCTTCTGTTCGGGCTCGTGTCCTCTACCGCCCTGACAGTCTTGGTGATCCCCGTAATCTACCGGTTGACTGACCCTCCCCCAATGAAGTGGTCCGCCGTAAT
>NZ_JARAMO010000052.1:0-23804 GCF_028807275.1 Mameliella sp. AT18 | reverse complement strand
CCCAACAAAACCCGCAAGCAGTTTTTTGGCCTCTCGTCATGTTTTTTTCATGAACGCCTGAAAACTAAGCAAAATCAGGGAATTGAGAGGTGCGAAAATTCTCGTCTCCGGCGCTAACATCGACGCCCCATGCTGCACCGCGGCAGAGCCCGTCTCCATATCTTGGGTTATCCACAGGCTTACCCCCAAGAGGCCCGCTTTTTGAGCCGATCAGCGGCCTGAATCGCCGCGATTCACCCCTGACCGAGGTCAAAGACGCCTCAGGCGAGTCGGGGTCGTGGCGTCAAACGGACCCGCAGCGCCAGCAAAAGGCAGATCACACCGAGGTAGGCCAGCGGTTCGATCTGAAACCCTTTCACCAGCATCAGGTAGTGCACGCCCCCCAAAAGTACCGCGGGGTAGGTCAGCCGGTGCAGCTTGCGCCAGCGCGGGCCCAGTCGCCGAACCGACCAGTTGTTAGAGGTCATCACCAGGGGCAGCATCAGGACAAAGCCCGCCATGCCCACGGTGATATAGGGACGCTTGAGAATGTCGGCCCAGATCTGCCCCAGGATCTGCACATCCAGGACCAGCCAGACCAGCAGATGCAGAAAGACATAGGTGAATGTCATGATGCCGATCGCGCGCCGGAACTTGAGCAGGTTCACCCCGGCCCAGCGGCGCAACGGAGTCACGGCCAAGCCGGCGATGGCCAGTTGAAGCGCAAATTCCCCCAGCGCATGTTCCAGCGCCTTGATCGGCTCGACGCCCAGCCCCCCGGTCAGCCCCTGGTAGAGATACCAGGGTGCCGGAACCGCCAGCAGCAGGTAGAGCGTCCACGTCGGCAGCCACCGCGCGCCCCGATTTATGCCATCGGTCAAAGCAGTCATGAGCAGCAAGCCTTTCCATCCTGGATCGGCGGGCACGGAACCGTTCCATAGGAACAATAGACGCAGCAATCCCCCTGCCTGGGCCGCGAAACCGTTCTGCACGACGGGCATTCCCAGAAAAACTGGCACGCATCGGTAGGCATCGTCTCTTCCGTGCGCATGCCGCAGGACGGGCAGGTCAAGACAGACAGCAGAACTGTCATCAGAAATTCGCCTTGAGATCCATGCCCTCGTAGAGCGATGCGACCTCCTCTTCATAGCCGTTGAACATCATCGTTGGCTGGCGGCGCGCGAAGAGTCCGCCACCAATCCGCCGTTCGGTCGCCTGGCTCCAGCGCGGGTGATCCACCGTCGGATTCACGTTCGAATAGAATCCGTACTCTCGTGCGGCAGCCTTGTTCCATGAGGTCGGCGGTTCGCTGTCGGTCAGGGTGATCCGCACGATCGATTTGATCGACTTGAAGCCGTATTTCCACGGCACCACCAAGCGGATCGGAGCACCGTTCTGGTTGGGGATCGTCTTGCCGTAGATGCCCGTCGCCATCATCGTCAGCGGGTGCATCGCCTCATCCAGGCGCAGCCCTTCGACATAGGGCCAGTCGAGAACCGGGAAACGCGTGCCGGGCATTTCCTCGGGGCGCAACACCGTTTCGAAGGCAACGTATTTCGCCTCGGGCTTCACCCCCGCCAGCTCCAGCAGATCCGCCAGTTCGAACCCGTTCCAGGGCACGACCATCGACCAGGCCTCGACGCAACGGAAGCGATAGATGCGCTCCTCGATGGTCATCTGGCTCAGGATGTCCTCAAGCGCGTAATCGCCCGGTTTTTCGACCAGCCCGTCGATCTGGATCGTCCAGGGCTGTGTCGTCAGCATGTGGGCGTTTTCGGCCGGATCGCCCTTGCGGGTGCCGAATTCATAGTAGTTGCAGTACGAGGTGATGTCCTCGAAGGCATTGGGCTCCAGCGCGTCCTGCGCCTGCGCCGCGTTGGGCATGCCCCCCAGCAGCGCGGCCCCACCCGCTGCCGCCCCGGCGCCAAGACCCAGCCCCGCCAAAACGCGGCGGCGGTTCATGAAGATCGGCTCCGGCGTGACGTCGGAACGGGTGAGCTTGTTTGTCCAGCGGTTGGCCATGTGTCCTCCTCGGGTGATCCGTTATCCGACAAGATAGGCGACACGCGCCTCGCCCCAAACAAACGATGTCTCACGTTGGCGTAACGCGGCTGTAACACGTCTCCCGCGCGCCCTGGCAGGGGCGGCAGGGGTCAGACCGCCAGATCGCCGCCGATCCGCAGCACCTCTTCGACCAGAAGGTCGAGGTCGGCGCGCCGCGTGCGGTGATTGCAGATCGCCACCCGCAGGCAATGGCGCCCGGCCACGGTGGTGTCGGACAGGGCGGCAATACCCGCCTCCTGCATCTGCAACATGATTTCCGTGTTCAGCTCGCGCAGGTCAGGGTCCGACAATCCCGGCACCGTGAACCGGAAACAGACGATGTTGATCGTCACCGGCGCCATCAATTCCAGCTCGGGCGTCGCCTCGATCCGCCGGGACAGATAGGCTGCCTGCGCGATGTTCTGGTCGATCAGGCGGCCGAACTTCTCGACGCCATGTTCCTTGAGCGTCAACCAGACCTTGAGGGCGCGAAACCCGCGCGAGGTCTGAAGGTTGTAGTCATGCAGGTATTCCGTCGCCGCGATGCCTCGGGGCTTTTCCTCCAGGTACTCGGGGTGCACGGCAAAGGTCTGGCGATGACGGTCTGCATCCCGGATCAGCGCACAACCCGCCTCGAAGGGCACATGCAGCCATTTGTGCGGGTCCAGGGCAAGGGAATCCGCCGCCTCCAGGCCGCGCACCAAGTCGCGGTTGCCCGGGGCAATCGCGATCAACGCCCCGATGCAGCCGTCGACATGAAACCAGAGCCCCTCGTCGTCACACAGCGCGCGGATGGCGGGCAGGTCGTCGATGGCGCCCGTGTTGACCGTCCCCGCGGTGGCGATAACGCAGGCCGGGCGATACCCCTTGGCGCGGTCTTCGGCGATCAGCTCGCGCAGCGCACCCATGTCCATCCGCAAGTTGCGATCCGACGGCACCCGCCGCAGCGCCCGATTGCCCAGGCCCAGCAGTTCCACCGCCTTCTGGTGACAACTGTGCAGCTGGTCCGATCCGTAAAAGCGCAGGGGTTGGGGTATGGCGCCGATGCCCTCTTCGCGGACATCCACCCCCGCCATCGCATTGCGCGCCGCCGTCAGCCCGATGATGTTCGCCATCGAGCCGCCGCTGACCAGCGTCCCGCTGGCGGTCTCGGGGAAACCCATCATCTGCTTCAGCCAGTCCACCACCTGCCGGTCCATCAGGGCGGCGGCATTGTTGCCGCCGCCAAGGTTGGATCCGTCGATCGCGGACAGGAACTCTGCCAGGGCGCCGCTGAAACTGCCCGATCCCATGTACCACATCCAGAACCGCGGATGGATGTTGCCCATCGGGTAAGGCAACAGGTTCTCCTGCACTTCCCCGTATATCTCGGACAGCGGTCGCGGGCCGACCGGCAGCGGCGCGGCATAGCTCTGGCGCACCTCCCCCGGCATCTCGGCCCAGACAGGCCGGTCGCGCACGTCGCGGATATGGGCAAGTGCGTCATCCACGATCCGGTGCGCCATGTCCCTCAGGACGTTCCAATCCGCGGGATCAAGTCCCTCTTCGGCCTGTTCGAAATGCTGGTCGTCCATGTCTCCCCCCAAGGATGAAAAGGTTTTGGATAAAAAATCACGCCGGAACCGTCCGCAGTATATCACAGACAGCCCCATCGCGGGCAGCCGGGGGGAGGGCTGCCCGAGATAGCGATCACGGCGCCCTTGCGTCCACCTGCATCCGGCGAATGGCCTCTTCGAACATGCGGTTCCCGGCGGCGCCATCGTCGCCCAGCCGGACCGAGGGGTAGATCTCGTTCATCTGCACGGACGAGCCGTCATCCTTGACCACCCGCACGTGCCGCCGCCGCATCTGGCGCGGCTCTCCGACCCCGACGGAATGGGCGATGGTCTCGATCTCTCCGATGACGGCCCTGGCATAGGCCGCGACACGCTTGTCCTTCTCGGCGACCACCAGCCCCTTTTGCAGAGAGGGGATATGCGTGGTGATCCCGGTCGGGCAGGTGTTCTTGTTGCACTTCAGCGCCTGGATGCAGCCCAGCGAGAACATGAACCCACGCGCCGAGGTCACAAAATCCGCGCCGAGGCAAATGGCCCAGGCCACGTCGCCCGGGTTGACCAGCTTGCCGCTGGCCACGATGCGGATGCGGTCGTGCAACCCGGCGAGGTCACGCAGGTCGACCATGCGGATCAGCGCCTCGCGCAGCGGCAGGCCCACCAGGTCGATCAACGGCAGCGGCGCCGCGCCGGTGCCGCCCTCGCCCCCATCGACGGTGATGAAATCGGGCGCGTGTTCCTCGCCGCGTTCCTTGATCTTCTTGAAGAAGGCAAACCAGGGGTCGGCCGAGCCCATGCAGGTCTTGAATCCGACCGGCTTACCCGTGACCTCGCGGATATGGGCGATCAGGTCCAGCAGCCCGTCGAAATCATCCACCTCGCGGTGTCGGTTGGGCGAAATTGCGTCCTTGCCCATCGGTACACCGCGAATGGCGGCGACCTCTTTGTCGATCTTGGCCGCCGGCAGGATGCCGCCCTTGCCCGGCTTGGCACCCTGGCTCAGCTTGATCTCGAACATCCTGACGTTCGGATTTGCGGCAACCTCCTTCAGCTTGGCATCGCTCAGGTTGCCGTCCTGATCGCGCACGCCGAACTTGGCCGTGCCGATCTGGTAGACGATGTCGCAGCCGCCCTCCAGGTGATAGGGCGACAGCCCCCCTTCCCCGGTGTTCAGCCAGACCCCCGCCTGCTTGGCCCCCCGGCTGAGAGCCTGCACCGCCGGTTTCGAGATCGCACCGTAGGACATGCCCGAGATATTGTAGATCGAGGGCGCCAGGTAGGGTTCGCGGCAATAGGGGCCGATCATCATCGGTTCGGTCGAGGCATATTGATCGTCCAGCGGCGGAAAGACCGCGTTCATGAAGATCGGCGTCCCCGGCACGTTCAGGTTCCGGGTCGAACCAAAGGCCACCGTGTTCCCCTTGCTGGAACTGGCATTGTAGATCCAGTTGCGCTGCGCCCGGTTGAACGGCATCTCCTCGCGGTCCATCGCAAAGAAATACTGCCGAAAGAACTCTCCCAACTCGGTGAACAGGGCCCGAAAGCGCCCGATGACAGGGTAGTTGCGGCGGATCGCGTCCCCGGTCTGCGTCTTGTCGATGACATACATCACGATGATCAGCGCCACCGCCACGCCGATCATGAAGACGAAGAACAGCGCCAGGTACTGCAGCGCGGCCATCGCGTATTCCATATTCTACCCCCCGAATGTGTTGATTTGTCTCAAGGTCATGCTGTTATTAAATCGATACTCTGCCACCATCACAGACGAATGGCAGCCCGTCTGCGCAATTCGTGAAAGGGAGAGAGCATGAGACACTTCATCAGCGCCGCCGCGCTTGCGCTCGTGGCAAGCGGGGCAATGGCCCAGGGCATCATCAGCTACGACACCGACCAGAGCTTCGACGATGTCGTCTTCGGGCTGGAAAACGCGATCCTCGACGAGGGCCTCGTGATCGACGCGGTCAGTCACACGGGTGACATGCTGGAACGCACCAAGGGCGACGTGGGGTCGGACATCACCATCTTCACCAACGCGGACATCTTCAGCTTCTGTTCGGCCAAGATCAGCCGCGAGGTGATGGAAGCGGACCCGATGAACGTGGTCTTCTGCCCCTACGACATCTTCGTCATCGTCCGGCCGGAGACGCCGGAGACCACCACCATCGGTTTCCGCGAATTCCCCGAAGGCGAAATGAAAAAGGTCGAGGCCCTGCTTGACGGCATCGCCCGCGCGGCCATCGGCTTGGATTGAGCCGACCGCGTCCCGGGTCTGACCCGGGACCTCCGGCCATTGGCAGGCAGAGAAGGAGAACGGCCCGGTGCCGTTTTCCCGGTTTTTCTGCCGGATCACCAAAAAAATCATGGCCTGAATTCACAAAGATGTAATTGGAAAATCCCTTTGCCTCGGGCTTAGCGGCAGACCCGCGCTCGTCAAGCGGTGCGCGCAGAAATTCCGCCTGATCCAGTGCGCCAATCCTCCCGTAGACTCTTTCGATGTGACGGACACATCGCAACTGCGAAACCAATGGAGGATTTCCATGATCCGTAGAACGTTCCTCGCCGCCACGACCGCACTCGCCTTTGCCGCTCCGGCCTTTGCCGGCGGCCACTCGATGGATATCGTCGACACCGCCAAGGAGGCGGGCAGCTTTGAAACCCTGCTGGCGGCAGCCACTGCCGCGGGCCTTGTCGACACGCTCAAGGGTGAAGGTCCGCTGACCGTCTTCGCGCCCACCGACGCGGCCTTTGCCGCCCTGCCCGAAGGCACGGTCGAGGACCTGCTGAAGCCTGAAAACAAGGACCAACTGACCGCGATCCTCACCTACCACGTCGTTGCGGGCAAGGTCATGTCGACCGACCTCAGTGATGACATGATGGCCAAGACCGTCGAAGGGTCGGAAATCACCATCGACCTCGACAACGGCGTGATGGTCAACGACGCCAGCGTCGTGACCGCCGACATCGAAGCGTCGAACGGTGTCATCCACGTCATCGACAAGGTGATCATGCCGGGCATGTGACCCGCAACTGGTCAATCCAGGTATTCGGCCCGCACCCTTTGCGGGCCGTTTCCATTTGCGCACAGGCAGGAACCCGCCCCATTTCCGGCGTCTTGCCAGCAGTTCAACCCTTGGGCGACATCTCCCCCCGGTTTCAGCTTGACCACTAGTTAACAAATCGTAAACGAATTGGACGAGGTGCGACTAAATTTTTTGTCTCATTCGATATTAACAAGCGATTAGGAACGAGTGATGCCGACAAATCTGGCCGACAATGAAACGGGCGATTTCCTCGCCAACCTCGTGAGCATGCTGGACGGCGACGACACCTACATCGGCAAAGGCGGCAACGATACGATCCAGGGCGGCGCCGGGGCGGATTTTCTCCTGGGGAATGACGGTCACGACCAGATTTTCGGGGCGGACGGCAACGACACACTGGTCGGAGACACGGGCAACGATACCCTGCTCGGCGGCGCCAATCGCGATGTGCTGCGGGGAAACGCTGACAATGATTTTCTCGATGGCGGCAGCCACAGGGACCTGCTGGTTGGCGGCCCCGGGGACGACACGCTTCTGGGCGGGCGCGGTAACGACGTCCTGCAGGGCGACGAAGGGGCGGATGTCTTTCGCTTCGATACCTTCGACGGGGTCGACGTGATCCGCGATTTCGAGAACGGAACAGACCTGATCGACCTGAAGGCCTTTGGCGCGCTCGACATCACCTCTTTCGAAGACCTGGTGCTGAACCAGAACGGCAGCAGCGCCGTGATCTTCTTCGGCAGCGATACCAAGATCGTCCTGCAGGACACCAGCATCGCCGAGCTCGACGCCGATGATTTCATCTTCGGGACGCGGATCGGCGCCGACAACAGCCTGCCGGGAACAAGCGGCGGCGATCACCTGGTCGGACGCAGGGGCCGCGACGAGATTTTTGGCGGAGGCGGCCACGACACGCTGGTCGGCCAGGCGGGCGATGACACTCTGCTCGGCGGCGCTGGCAACGATACCCTGCTGGGCAATGCCGACAATGACCTGCTCTATGGCGGCTTGGATGCCGATCGCCTCAACGGCGGTCCCGGGGACGACACGCTCGACGGGGGACAGGGCAACGACGTGCTCCAGGGGGACATCGGCGCGGATGTGTTCCGCTTTGCCATCTCGGATGGGGTCGACGTGGTCCGCGATTTCGAGGACGGAACCGACAAGATCGACCTGACCGCCTATGGCCACCTTGGCATCACCTCGGTCGATGATCTCACGATCACCCAGAACAACGCCCACGCGGTGATCTATTTCGACTCCGACAACAAGATCATCCTGTGCAACATGGACGTGGCCGACCTCGACGCCGGCGACTTCATCTTCGGCACCGGCACAGAAACGCTCGATTTCGACAGCGGGCTGTTCCAATACGACGCCACTGCCAACCAGTTCACCTACGAACAGGGCGGTTTCGTGGTGGATGGGGCGTTGAACATGGGCCTTGGCGTCTCGGGGCAGATCGGGCTCATCGACCTGGATGGCGACTGCGAGTTCGAGCTGGGCCTGGCGGACACCGATTTCGGAACAGGCCGCAGCGACAGCATCACGATCGACATCGGGTCACAGGTGACCGGCAAGAGCTTCGATCTTGTGGGTTTCGATCTCGACGCCTTTTATCTCGACGGGTCGGACAACACGATCAGCCTGCGCAGCGGCGCACCGGGCGCCGGCTCCGTGGCCACCTTCAACGAGGATGGCGACGGGCTGTGGGACATCGACGGCGGCCCCGAGGACCTGACATTCGATCAGATGTTGCCCTACTTCGAGGACATGGAGAGCCTGCACATCACGATCACCCTCGACGACATGGGCGACTCCGCGGATCTTGGCGGGGGCCTGGGGATCGACAATATCGTGCTGCAATACGACGACGTGCTGGCCATCGTCTGATCCTGTCCACCGCTCTACAGACGTCCCATGCGTTGTTTGCGCAGGTACCGACGCTTGCGGCGCGCCAGCCGGTCCTCGTCGAGGGTCGACCGGTTCAGCTTCAACAGGGTCTCGATCCCGTCTTTCGGGCGCAGGTTTCCTGGCGGGGTCGGCGTCAGCCCCTCATCAGGCAGTCCCAGCAGGTCAAGCGCCAGGGACAGCGGCCCGACGGCCCGTGCGCGGCTGGTTTCGACACCGGTACTCAGCACCCGGGCACGCCCCCGCAGCCCGGCCCGTACCGCCTCGACCCGATCCGCCAGCGGCAAGGAATCGGTCAGCCGCGCGCGGTAGGTGTCGAAATCCTCCGTGATGCGGTGCCCGCGCAGGTTTTGCCAGTAGATGCTTTTCATCCAGGCGTCCTCGTCACGCGTGGTGAACCAGACGGTGATCTCGGCCTGCGGATATCGGTCGTCCAAGGTCGTCACCACCGTCCGCAACAATTCCGGCGCCTCATCATAGCCCGCCCCGGGCCTCCGACCGGGAACAAGCCCGGAAAGATCCTCGGAGGTGATGAACAACGGCTTGTCGGGCGGCGGCAGGACCGCGTTCAGTTCCCGCCGCATCCTGTTCAGCTTTCTCTGTTCCGGTCTGATTGTGAAGCGTCGGGCCAATTGCGCAACAGGGCGCAGATCGCCGGGCAGCAACAGATTCAGGTTCCGTGACAGCCGGTCTGCATTGGCGGCCGCGCAGGACTGCAGGCTGCTTGTTCCGGTCTTGTGGAACCCGGCATGTACCAGAATACGCATGGTCTCACTCGCAGATTACCGGGGCAGTGTAGGGTGCCTGACCTCGGCCCGCCACTCGGGAACGAAAGTCAAAGAAAGGTTCCGAACACTCAAGTGGGGGAACGTACTGTCTGAACCGTCCGCGATTTCCAGCTTTGGGCGCGCAGGCCCACACTGGCAGGCCATATGCCAGGACGGCTGCGGTATTTGGTTTCGATCCCTCCGGATTCGCGGATGCGCACAGCCCGCTACACCTCAAGTGGAATCCGGTTGATCGAACTCTCCCACTGGGGCAGGGTTCAAATTTGCCATCCATCCGATCAGACCAATCAATCGACCAGGAGACACCATGTCCATGTTTGCAGAACCCCCCGTGCGCGCATCTATCAGCACGATGGTTGCCTCCGTCGAAAATGGCGTGGACCGAGAGACTTACACCATCCGGAAACTGAAGGCCGGGTTCGAAGCCCTGGACGATCCAGCGGCAACCGTGGTCGGTGTCGAAGGCGCCTACGTCGAGGCGTCAGACGTTCCTCTCGTCTATGACCATCCGGTGCTGTCGCATTCCGATGACACGATGCTGAAACTGCGCGTGCGCTGTGCGATAGACGAATTGAACGCCGCCTCGCCGATGCTCCCCGGCGAAACCCTGGTGCACGAGCGCTTTGCCTTCCTGTCCGAATCCTGGGAGGTGTTTCCGCCGGGAACGGTGTTCGCCGACCGCCAGACCTCGATGGCCCGGCTGCTCTACATCTATCGCAACGTGGTCGTGGATGCGCAGACGGGCGCCTTGCGCTTTGACAGCGCGGCGGCGGCAGAGCCGACCGATGCGCAACTGGGGCTGGGTGAGGCCCCCGTAATGGTACTGGCTGCGGCCTCGCTGCCGCACAGCATCGCCGTGGACGTGGCCAAGAAACTGGCCGATCAGATGGCCAAGGACGCGCTCAAGGCGATCAGCGGCAACCTGACCCAGATCGCGGGCGGCGTGATCGCAGGGGCCATCGCCGGGGCGATCATCGACACGATTCTCGGGGCGCTGTTCCCGGAGGACAAGAAATCGACCCTCGACGCCTATTTCGAGGGCATGCAAAAGCTGATGCAACAAGAGCTGAAGCAGCAGACCATCGACGAAATTGCCGGGACCTTCGTTGCGCTGCGCAACGAGCTGACCAACGTCTACGCGCCAGCCCGGCTGCAATCGGACCTTCGGGTCCAGCAGGACCGCAAGAACCTGTTCGACTACCATCTGCACGACTATTCCAACACCTTCTTCATCGGTACGGACGGAATGCTGGGGACGCTGATGGATGAAAAATACCAGCTGGCCTGTTTCCCGGTCTTCCTTCTGGGGGCGGGGATGCACCTGTCGATCTTGCAGGAAATCGCCAATGTCGACCCAACCAACAAGGATGAGAATTTCGATCCGCTGAAGTCGAGCTATGGCGTCCCCAAGACCGGCTCTGTCGCGAAATATGCCAAGCAATACGCGGACCACGCCGACAAGGTATGGGAAAAGATCCGCGAAAAACGCAAGAGCCGCGTGGTCTACGGCGCCGAACATGGCGTGGTGTTCCGTCATCATTACCTTGTGGGCTATTACGCCGACGAGGCGATCGACGCCGACAAGCACCTGAACCGGATCAAGTACGAATACACCAACGACAAGGACGGCAAGAACATCCCGGTGCCCGGTAGCAGCAAGGCGGACGTGATAAAGGCGATGGAGGCCTACCAGGACAAGGTTCTGGCCGAGCTGGAAGCCAGCCTGCCCGACCGCAAGAAGGTCGTCGCCGGGTGGCGCAAACTCGTGGACAACCCGCTGAACATGGAAACCTCCTGAGGGCACGACCCTCCGGTTTCGTTTGCCGGCAATCGTTGGGTCTGTCCGCGCGGGCATGAAAAAAGGCGGGGTTTCCCCCGCCTTTCCTTTTGTCTGTCACCGGGATCAGTGGACCACGGCATCGTCCGGCTTGGGACGGTTCGTTGCCCCCACACGGTCACCGATGATCAGACCATCGGCCCCGGCAGAGACAACCACAACGTCGCCGTCCGCCACGTCGCCCGCCAGCAGCATCTCGGCCAGCGGATCCTGCAGCGCCCGCTGGATCACCCGCTTGAGCGGGCGCGCCCCGAACACCGGATCATAGCCCTCGTCCGCCAGCCAGGTCTTGGCCGCATCGTCCAGCTCCAGCCGGATCTTGCGGGCCGCAAGCCGCTTGAGCAGGCGGGCCATCTGAATATCGACGATTCCCGACATGTCCTCGCGCTTGAGGCGGTCAAAGATGATCGTCTCATCGAGACGGTTCAGGAACTCGGGCCGGAAATGGGCGCGCACAGCATCCATCACGTCCCGACGCGCCTGGCTCGAATCCGCGCCCTCGGGCAGTTGACTCAACGCCTGCGACCCAAGGTTCGAGGTCAGAACGATCAGCGTCTGCTTGAAGTCCACGGTCCGGCCCTGACCATCGGTCAGCACACCGTCATCCAGCACCTGCAAGAGCACGTTGAACACGTCCGGGTGCGCCTTCTCGACCTCGTCGAACAGCACCACCTGGTAGGGACGCCGCCGCACGGCCTCGGTCAGAACACCGCCTTCGTCATAGCCGACATAGCCCGGAGGCGCACCGATCAGACGGGCCACCGCGTGTTTCTCCATGAACTCGGACATGTCGATGCGCACCATCGCGCTGTCGTCGTCAAAGAGATAGTTCGCAACCGCCTTGGTCAGCTCGGTCTTGCCGACGCCGGTCGGGCCAAGGAAGAGGAAAGAGCCCAGCGGCCGGTTCTCGTCGTTCAGACCCGCGCGCGCCCGGCGCACGGCATTGGCCACCGCCGTCACCGCCTGGTTCTGACCGATGACCCGCCTGTGCAGCTCGTCTTCCATCCGCAACAGCTTTTCGCGTTCGCCTTCCAGCATCTTCGAGGTCGGCACACCGGTCCAGCGTTCGACCACCGCCGCGATCTGCTCGGGGCCGACGGCCTCTTCGACCATCACGTCCGATTCCTCGGTTTCGGCTTCGTTCAGCCTGCGCTCCAGTTCGGGAATGCGCCCGTACTGCAGCTCACCGGCCTTGGCGAAATTGCCGTCACGTTTGGCCGATTCCAGCTCGGCGCGCAGGTGGTCCAGTTCTTCCTTCAGGTCGCGGGCCGAAGCCAGCTTGTCACGCTCAGCCTGCCAGCGCGAGGTCATCTCGGCCGACTTCTGCTGCAACTCGGACAGGTCCTTTTCCAGCTTGGCCAGCCGATCCTTGGAGGCCTGGTCGTCTTCCAGGCGCAGCGCCTCGACCTCGATCTGCTTTTGCAGGATGTCACGGTCCAGCGCGTCCAGTTCCTCGGGCTTGCTGTCGACCTCCATCCGCAGGCGGCTGGCGGCCTCATCCATCAGGTCGATGGCCTTGTCCGGCAGGAAACGGTCGGTGATATAGCGGTGCGAGAGCGTCGCCGCGGTCACAAGGGCCGAGTCCGAGATCCGCACGCCGTGGTGCAGCTCGTACTTTTCCTTGATGCCGCGCAGGATGCTGATCGTATCCTCGACCGTCGGCTCCTCGACCATGACCGGCTGGAACCGCCGCGCCAGCGCCGCGTCCTTTTCGACGTGCTTGCGGTACTCGTCCAGCGTGGTGGCACCGACACAGTGCAGTTCCCCCCGCGCCAGCGCCGGTTTCAGCAGGTTCGAGGCATCCATTGCCCCATCCGCCTTGCCCGCGCCGACCAGCGTGTGCATCTCGTCGATGAACAGCACGATTTCGCCCGCTGCCGACGTCACTTCGGAGAGGATGGATTTCAGCCGCTCCTCGAATTCGCCGCGATACTTCGCACCGGCGATCAGCGCGCCCATGTCCAGCGCCAGCAGGCGCTTGTTGCGGAGCGATTCCGGCACGTCACCGTTCACGATCCGCAGGGCCAGCCCCTCGGCGATCGCGGTCTTGCCGACGCCCGGCTCACCGATCAGCACCGGGTTGTTCTTGGTCCGGCGGGACAGCACCTGCATGGTGCGGCGGATCTCGTCATCGCGGCCGATGATCGGGTCGATCTTGCCTTCGCGGGCGCGCTCGGTCAGGTCCAGCGTGTATTTCTTCAGCGCTTCATAGCTGTCTTCGGCGTTGGCGGTATCCGCCGTGCGCCCCTTGCGCACGTCATTGATCGCCTCGTTCAGCTTCTGCGGCGTGACCTTGCCGGCCTCCAGCGCCTCTTTCGCGGGGCTGCGGACCATCGCAAGCGCGGTCAGCATCCGCTCGACGGGCACATAGCTGTCGCCGGCTTTCTGGGCCAGCTTCTCGGCCTCGTCCAGCACCTTGCCGGTCGCGGAATCCAGGTAGACCTGCCCTGCGTCACCCGAAACCTTCGGGATCTTGGCCAGCTTGGTGTCCAGCACCTGCACCACCCGCTTCGGCTCACCGCCCGAGGCGGCGATCAGGTTCGATGCCATCCCCTCTTCATCGTCCAGCAGGGCCTTGAGCAGGTGTTCTGGCGCCAGCTTCTGGTGGCTTTCCCGCATCGCAATCGTCTGCGCGGCCTGAATGAAACCACGCGCACGTTCCGTGAACTTCTCCAAGTTCATATCTGTCTCCTTCCATCAAGCGCCCCTTGAAGTGCGCCGCGCCTGGCCTTGCAGCACGCGGGCGTTTCGGGGCCTCGCTTCCAAGATGGTCGCGGCTCACGATCTGTTCAAGTGAGCGCCGTTGCAAAAAAGCAACGCGCGCCATCTTGACCTTGTGCGCAAGGGCTTTCATGTGATCCCGAACCCCAGAGCAGGAGCCCGCCCCATGTCCGATGACCGTCTGATCGTCGCCCTCGACGTCCCCAACGTGATCGAAGGGCTCGACCTTGTCGACCGCCTGGGTGACGCCGTGTCCTTCTACAAGATCGGGCTGGGGATGCTCACCGGCGGCGGGCTGGCACTGGCGAACGAGCTGAAGGGCGAGCACGGCAAGCGCATCTTTCTTGACCTCAAGCTGTTCGACATCGGCGCCACGATCGAGGCCGCCGTGCGCGGCGTGGCCCAGTTCGACCTCGACTTCCTGACCGTCCACGGCGACCCGCATGTGGTGCGCGCCGCCAAGGAGGGCGCGGCAGGCTCGAACACCAAGATCCTTGCCGTCACGATCCTGACCTCGCTCGACCGCGATGACCTGGATGCCGCCATGATTGCCGAAGGCCCGATCCCCGACCTGGTGCAGACCCGCGCGGGCCGCGCCTTCGAGGCAGGGGCCGACGGCGTCATCTGCTCTCCCAACGAGGCGGCGCTGGTCCGCGCCCTGCCCCAGTCCGAAGGCCGGCTGATCGTGACGCCAGGTGTGCGGCCCGCGGGCGCGGACGTCGGCGATCAGAAACGCATCGCGACCCCGGCCCAGGCGATCCGCGACGGCGCCGACCACATCGTCGTCGGCCGCCCGATCCACCGCGCCCCCAATCCCCGCGCGGCGGCACAGGCGATCCTGTCGGAAATGGCCTCGCCCCAGGCGCAGCGGCCCAACGGATCCTAGGCGTCAGTCCTCGTTGATGTCGCGGTCCCAGACACGCGTCTGACCCTTGCGCACACCCACCAACCGGCGCATGGCCAGCCAGGCCAGCGCCGAAAGCACGGCAAAGGTCAGCAACGCCAGCGGCAGAGAGCCGCCGATAAACAGCCCGCCCGGCCCGGCCAGCAGGAACAGCAGGCCCATCGCCAGCGCGCCCAGCGCAAAACCGAGAAAGATGAACCCCGGCGCCAGCAGTTCGAGGATCGCCAGGGCGATCCCGCCCGCGATCCAGATCCACCAGACGTCCCAGCCCCAGTTCATCACCGCGACCCCTTCAGCATCTTGAAGGCATCGGCAAAGGCATCCAGCGCATTGGCCGGCAGGATCACGGTCTGCTTGCCCTCACCCTTGCCCACAGCAGTCAGCGCCTCGACCTGTTTCAGCGCCACCTGGTACTGCGCCGCCTCGATGCCGTTGTCCTGGATCGCCTTGGCGACGACGCCGGTGGCATAAGCCTCGGCATCGGCGGCGATGCGGCGCGCCTTGGCAGCCTGCTCGGCGGCGTAAAGCTCGGCATCCGCCTGCAACTCGACGGCCCGGCGCTGCCCTTCGGCCTCTGTCACCAGGGCCCGGCGGGCACGTTCGGCGTTCAGCTGTTGCAGCATGGCCTGGCGCGTGGCCTCGTCCAGGTTGACGTCCAGGATCTCGGCCCGCGTCACCTCGATCCCCCAGTTGTCCACCGCGTCCTCGACGTTGCTCTTGATCTCACCGATCAGCTCGCTGCGGTTCGATTGCACCTCGTCCAGTTCCATCCGGCCAATCGCGGCGCGGACGATCCCGGCCACCGTGGTGGCAATGGCACCGTCCACGTCCCGGATTCGATAGACGGTCTTTTCCGGCTCGAGGATGCGGTAAAAGACGCTGGTTTCCACCTGCACCAGAACGTTGTCCGAGGTGATCGCATCCTGCGTCGCGTCGGGCAGCTGCCGTTCGAGGATGGAAATCCTGTGCCGCACCTTGTCGATGAAGGGCACGATCAGGTTGATCCCCGGCCCCAGCACCGTGCGCAGCCGGCCAAAGCGTTCGACCACGAATTTCTCGGATTGCGGCACGATCCGCACCCCCAGCAGGATGCAGAGGATGACGAATGCGGCCAGCAACAGCCAGACGATATTGGCGCCGGCAAACTCCATCGCCACCTGATTGTCCATGATTGAGCTCTCCCGGAAATGCGTTGCGCCCAGCATCGCAGAGCCCCGGTGGAGAGGAAAGCCCGCTGATGCGGGCGCTTGCCGCGCCTGCCGTCATCGCAAGGCCAAGCCTCTATCAACGCATGGGCGCGAAAGGTGTTCCCGCGCCCTCGGCGCACCGGCAAACTGGCGCCCAAATCTCCGAAAACCGGCGAAAATTCGCGAAAATTCCCCTGCGCCGGGGGTATTCCTGACCTGTTGCCCCGATGAAACGCGGTCATTCTGACCCTACCTCTTGAATATAAGCCCGAAAAACGGGGCATGAGGTTAGGAGACCGATATGAGCACGTGGACCCCCCGCATCGACCAGGTGCGTTACAACGCCGCCGAGCAATGCTTCGAGGCCCTGGTCACCGTCGTCACCCCCCAAGGCCTGCTGCGGGTCGCCAGCCAGTACGCGGCGCCCGTCACCACCGATTTCGAAGAGGCCGCGCGCGGGCTGTGGATGCGCGCCCGCCTGTCGCTGGGCACACCCGAACGGCTGCAACTGCGCCTGCCTGCCGTCGAGATGCCGACCGCCGCCTGATCCACCCCTTTCCAGGGTTCGGCTCTTTACACGCCTGTATGAGCCGCACCGCCGCGCCCCCTTGTCCCTCGGGCGTGGCGGCGTCCTGCCGGGGCCCGCGCTATTCTGCGGGTCCCGGCCTTTTTTCCAGGTAGTCTCTCAGGATCTCGCGGAAATGCGGAATCGCCTCGTCCGAGGCGATGAAATCCGCCGGCAGCATCACCAGCCATTCCTCGCCCTCGTCGCCAAAGACCACGTCATCGACGATGGCCCCCGGCAGATGCGCCGCGAAGAACCAGCTGATCTTGCCCGCATCGTCGCGCAAATGCACCGCGTGAAGGTCTCCCTCGGCCAGCGTCAGGCCCAGTTCCTCCTGCGTTTCGCGCAGGGCACAGGCCTCGGGCGTTTCCGCCCCGTCGCGTTCGCCGCCGGGAAAATCCAGGTATCCGGGCCAGGGGATCGACGGTTTGCGGTCACGCCGCAGAACGATCAGGTCGCCGCCTGCAAAAAGCATCAGCTTGGCGCCCGTGAACTGTTGTCTCGGATCGCTCATGGCGCCCCTTTCTGCGGCGCATTATACTGGACCCATGCCCAGCCTTTGCCGCGATTGCCTGACCCAGTTCGACACCGGACCCCGCTGCCCGGCCTGCGGGCGGCCGCGGGTGATCTCTCATGCCGAGCTTTGGGATCTCTCCATTGCCCACATGGACTGTGATGCCTTTTATGCAAGCGTTGAAAAGCGCGACAACCCGGAACTGGCCGACAAGCCGGTGATTATCGGCGGCGGGCGGCGCGGTGTCGTCTCGACGGCCTGTTATGTCGCCCGGATTCGCGGCGTGCGATCCGCGATGCCGATGTTCAAGGCGCTGGACCTCTGTCCTGACGCCGTCGTGGTCAAGCCGCGCATGGCCGTCTACGCCGAGGTCTCGAAACAGATCCGCGCCATGATGGAGGAACTGACCCCCGCCATCGAACCGCTGTCGCTGGACGAGGCGTTCCTCGACCTCACCGGCACAGCGCGGCTGCACGGCGCGCCGCCCGCTGTCATGCTGGCAAAACTGGTCAACCGGATGAAATCCGATCTGGGCGTGACCGGCTCCATCGGCCTGTCCCACAACAAGTTCCTGGCCAAGATCGCCAGCGACCTCGACAAGCCGCGCGGCTTCGCGGTGATCGGTGCGGCAGAGACGCAGGATTTCCTGCGGCCAAAGCCCATCCGCCTGATCTGGGGTGTCGGGCAGGCCACCCAGGGCGCTCTGGAAAAGGCCGGCATCCGCACCTTCGAGGACCTGCTGCGCTGGGATCAGCGCGACTTGACCGCCCGTTTCGGCTCTATGGGTGAGCGCCTCTGGCACCTGGCAAGGGGCGAGGACAAGCGCCGCGTGACGCGCAACGCGCCGATGAAATCCATCTCGAACGAGACCACCTTCAACGAGGATACCGCGGACGCGGAAATCCTGGACGGGCATCTCTGGCGGATGGCGGAAAAGGTCGCGGACCGGGCCAAGGCCAAGGGCGTGGCGGGCCGGGTGGTGACGCTGAAACTGCGGAAATCGGATTTCCGGATCGTGACGCGCCGCACCGCCCTGCCCGGCGCCACCCAGATCGCCGACCGGATCTATCGCACCGCGCGCGGGCTTTTCGACCAGATGCCGCCCGGACAGCCCTACCGGCTGATCGGGGCGGGGATTTCCGACCTGGTGCCAGAGGCGCAGGCGGATGTCTCGGGCGACCTGCTGGACCCACAGGCCGAAACCCGCGCCAAGGCCGAGCGCGCCACGGATGCGATCCGGGCACGCTTTGGCGACGGGGCTATTTTGAAGGGCCGCGCGCTCAGGTAGCGCGCACCCGGAAACCGCCGGGCCTCACGCCCCGCGGCGCATCAGGTCGTCTTCCTCGCCCGTCGCGTCATAGCCAAAGGCCTCCAGCCCCGCTTCGAGGTTGTCGGCCAGGTGCGGTGTCCCGATCAGGTAATCCGCCGTCGGTGTCGTCGCCTCGGCCACGGCGGTGCCATAAGCCTCGTCCCAGTCCTCGGCGTCAAAGGCGCCCCGGCCGATCCACATGACCGCGACCAGCGCCGCCTGTTCCTCTTCGTCCATCCGGTCGATCAACCCGCGCAACTCGCCCTCCGCGCGGCTCAGCTCGCGCGCCATGACGATGACCGCGGCCACCTTCCTTGGGCTGATGTTCTGCATTTCGCGTCTCCTTCTCTGTCATCGACAAGAGATGACGCGAAAAGAGGAGTCAAACCTTGATCTTACGCAAACAGCCGATAGTACAGCCAGTCCGGCAGGAAACGGCTGCCCCGGAACAGCCAGGAAAAGCCGCGTGGAAAGGCCCGCTGGAACCCCTGCCCGGACATGTGCCGAAAACAGATGTCCGCTGCCCTTTCCGGGTCCATGATAAAGGGCATGGCAAAATCGTTCTTGTCGGTCAGCCGGGTGCGGATATAGCCCGGCACCAGCAGCTGCACCTGGACCCCTGTCTTGCGCAGGTCGGCGTAAAGCGATTGCGCCAGCACCATGACCCCCGCCTTGGACGAGACATAGGCCGCCGCCCCCGGCAATCCCCGATAGCCCGACAGCGATCCGGTCAGCACGAAATGCCCCCGGTCGCGCGCCACGAAGCGCGGCACCACGACGCCCGAAAGGCGCATCGCCCCGGTGAAATTCACATCTGCCATCGTGTTGGCGCGCTCCGCGTCCCAGCCCTGCGCCCCGAAGGGCCAGTAGGCGCCGGCCACCTGGATCACCCCGTCGATCTCTCCGATCCGCTCCGCCACGGTCTCCAGTGCTTCGGCGTCGGTCACGTCGACCACTTCCACCTGCGCCGGCGACGGCAAACCGTCCGCCAGCGCCCGCAGGCTCTCTTCGCTCCGCGCGCTCAGGATCAGCTCGACACCCGCCTTGCTCAGTCGCCGCGCCAGCGCCGCGCCCAGCCCCTCGCTGGCGCCAACCAGCCAGTACCGCTTGCCGGTCCAGTCCCTCACGCGGCCTCCTTGCGCCGCATGGTCGCCACCAGCTCGGCCACGGTGATGCCGAACTTGCGGAACTGCGACCGGTTCACGATGGTCCCGTTGGGCGCCAGGTACATCCAGTCCACGGTGTCCAGCACATGCCCGCCGGCGTCCTCGGGCAGGCGGATGCGATAGCGCAGCCGCACCGAAGGGCCGCTCTGCTGGCCCTCGCCTTCGCCCACCACGTCCGGCGCGGTGGCGCGGATGCGGCCATCGTTGCCCAGCGTCAGTTTCCATTGACGGTGCTGCTCGGCCCCGGACTCATAGCGGAAATGCTCGTCCATGACGCCCTGGTTGCCGTCCCAGCGGGCCTCGAACTCGCCGACGAAACGCGAGGTGACACGCCCCGTCGGCCCATAGATCACGCCTTCGCAGATCAGCGGGCCGTTCAGGTGGGTGCGCAGGTCGAACCGCGTGCCCGTGTCATCCGCATAGTCGGCGGGCGACTGCCCCAGAAAGCCAAAGCGGCGCTGGCGCAACAGGACAAGCGCCAGCACGATCACAGCGCCCAAGAGGGTAGAGAGGAATGCAGTCATCACGATGCCTTTCTGATGGCCTCGGGCGCGGGGCCGCCGCTGACCTCGCGCGCGGGCGGTTCGGGACGGGTGCGATAGCGCGCGCCCTTCCACCACAGTTTGAGGGCCTGCCAATGGATCAACGCCAGAACCCGCCGCGCACCGAACGGCCGCCGCAGGGCGGACAGCAGGATGGCCCGGTCGGTCAGAGGGGCGCGCGGCCCGCAGAGCGTGGCGATCACGCCGCCCTTGTCATGGGTAAAGTCGATCCAGACCCCGACACGATCCGCGCGGATGTCGAACCGAAAGGTATAGCCCCCGGCGATGGGCTGGAACGGCGAGACATGAAACAGCTTTTGTGCCTCGATCCGGTCGCTGGGCGTGATCGGCGAGCCGTCGGGATGGGCACAGAGATAGCAATGCCGGTCGCCAAAGGTATTCGTCACCTCGGCAATCACCGCCCGCAGCGCGCCCCCGTCATAGGCCAGCCAGAAAGACACCGGGTTGAACACATGGCCCAACAGGCGCGGCTGCGCCAACAGCATCAGCGGCCCGTCAAAGGCGATCCCATGCGCGTCCAGCACCTCGCGCGCCCAGGATGGCCCCCGCCCCTGCCCCGGCGCGCCGCCGTGGTCCCTGTCCTGCACCGAGGTCAGGTTGCCCCGATTGCGCGAAAACAGGCGTGGGCCGCGCACATCGGCCTCGGCGTCCAGCAGGACGTAGTCGACCGAATAGCGAAAGGCATTGGCCACATCGCCCTTGCGCCCGTGGAAGGAATGGCCCCGGATCAGGTCGAGACTGCTCATGCCACCTCCTTGACCGATCCCCGCGCAAGGATGGCATCGGCCACGTCCGCCGCGCTGGCCAGCCCGTCCTCGTGAAAGCCGTTCTTCATCCAGGCACCGCAGAACCATGTCCCGCTTTCGCCGTTCATCGCCGCGATCTCGCGCTGCGCCTGCAGGGCGCCCTGATCGTAGACCGGGTGCCGCAATGTGACCTCGTCGTGGATCAGCTCGTCGCGGATCGCACGGGTGGAATTCAGCGTCACGAACAGCGGATCGTCCTGCGGGATCGGCTGCAGGCAGTTCATCCAATAAGTCAGGTCGATGCAGTTCATCTCTTTCCTGGGCGCCTCGGTATAGTTCCAGGACGACCAGCAGGCCCGGCGCCGCGGCATCAGCGAGGTATCGGAATGCAGCACCACGCGGTTCGGCTGATAGGCGATCTTCTCCAGCGCCGCCCGTTCCGCCGGGCGCGCATCCGACAACAGCCGCAGCGTGTCATCCGAATGCGTGGCAAAGACCACCTCGTCAAAACTTTCCCACTCACCGCCCTCCAGCCGGACCTCGACCCCGGCGGCGGTCCGCCGGACACCCCCAACCGGCGCGCCCAGCCGCAGGTCCACCCCCTGCCGCATCAGCGCCGCGCCCAGCCGCCGGACATATTCAACCGACCCGCCCTGCACCGTGTACCACTGGTGCTGGCCGGTATGGCTGAGCAGGGCGTGGTTCTCGAAAAAGCGGATCAGCGCATAGGCCGGGAAGTCCAGGATCTTGTCGGTTGGCGTCGACCAGATCGCGCCAGACAGCGGCAGCAGGTAGTAGTCGCGGAACCAGTCCCCTGTCCCCATGCTCTCCAGGAAATCGCCCAGCGAGACAGATGGGTCTCGCGCCGCATCCAGCGCGCGCGAGTTGAATTTCATGATGTCCCGGATCATCGCCAGGAACCGCGGGTTCAGCGCGTTGCGCTTCTGGGCAAAGACGGCGCGCAGGTCCCGCAGCCCGTATTCCATCGCCCCGCCGCGCAGGCTGGCGGAAAAGCTCATGTCCGACTTCGCCACCGGCACCTCCAGCCGCTCGAACAAAGAGGTCAGCAGCGGGTAGTTGGCATAGTTGAACACGATGAACCCGGTATCCACCGGCTGCGTCCCGTCCTTTCCCGCCAGCTTCGTCCGGGCATGACCGCCCAGGCGCGGTTCCGCCTCGATCAGGGTGATACGGTGCTGTTCGCCCAGCATGTGCGCGGCCCCCATGCCCGAGATCCCGCCACCGATCACGGCGATCCTGCGTGCGGCGGTACTGCTGGCTTCGAATGGCATGGTCTGTCCCGTTCCCTGAACTTGATGATCTTTCCACCTTGTTACGGCCAGACACCCCGCGCGGATGAAAAAAGCCCGGAAAACATTTTTTCGCATCCGGTGATCCGAACCCGCACCCCCTGCGTATTCCTGATATGTTTGGCGCGACTGAACCTCTCGACACCCGCGACGCTACGTCCATTGCGGCTTCGGCGATCAACCGGCATGTCAGGGGCAATGACCGTGACAAGGCCAAACCCGTGAGCGCAGGGACCGCAGACGAGAATGCCCCGGACTGGGCGGCGGTGCTGATCCGCATCCGCGACAACCGCGACGAAGCGGCCTTTGTCGCGTTGTTCCGGCACTTCGCGCCCCGGGTAAAGGCCTTCCTCATGCGCTCTGGCGCCGATGCCGCGCAGGCAGAGGAATGCGTCCAGGACGTCATGGCCACCGTCTGGCAGAAGGCGGCACAATTCGATCCCGCGCGCGCCTCGGCCGCGACATGGATCTTCACCATCGCGCGGAACCGTCGGATCGACGCCCTGCGCAAACAGAAACGACCCGAGCCCGAGGATCTGCCCTGGGGCCCCGAGGCGGAACCGGACCAGGAAGACCGGCTGGGCCTGCAACAGGAAACGGAACACCTGGGAGAGGCGCTCGCCTCTCTCCCCGCGAAACAGCGGGACCTGATCGAAAAAGCCTATTTCGGCGATCTCACCCACAGCGAGATCGCCGAGGCCACCGGGCTGCCGCTCGGCACGATCAAGTCCCGCATCAGACTGGCGCTACAGCGCCTCAGACACGCCATGGACAGGAAGTGATGCTTCGATGACGACGATCCGACACCACCTGACCGACGACCTCATCATGGGATATTCCGCGGGCACCCTGCCCGAGGCCGTCAATCTCATCATCGCCACCCACGTCTCGCTTTGCGACGATTGCCGCGCTGCGGTCGAGGCGCACGACGCACTTGGCGGCGCCGTTCTGGACGCGACAGAGGCCGAGACGCTGGACGACGGCTGTCTCGACGCCACGCTGGCAATGATCCGGGCGATGGACGCCCCCACGCCGCGCGACATCGCGATGCCTTGGGATGCGATCGCCCCGGCGCCTCTGCTGGATTACATCGGCGGGTCTCTGGAAGCGGTGAAATGGCGCCCCGTGGGCATGGGTGTCAAACAGGCGATCCTGAAAACCTCGCCCGAGGCGACCGCGCGCCTGCTCTACATCCCCGCGGGCACGGCCATGCCCGATCACGGCCACCGCGGTCTGGAACTGACGCTGGTCCTGCAAGGCGCCTTCCAGGACGACGAGGGCTATTTTGCGCGCGGCGACATCGAAATCGCCGATGCAGAGCTGCACCATACCCCGGTCGCGGACATCTCGCAGGATTGCATCTGCCTCGCGGTGACCGACGCGCCGCTCAGGCTCAAGGGCCTGGCACGTCTCGCCCAGCCCTTCCTCAACATCTGAGCGCCCGCGCGCACCGCCCGGACCTGCGCCCAGCCTGTTCCCCGGAGCCCTCCCTCGCTTGATGCCGAAAAGAGACGGAGCGTTCGGCGATGCAAGGGGCCGCAGGCCCGCGCTCGCGCGGCTTGCCCTTGCATCGCCGGACGGTCTGTCTCAGGCAACAAGAAAGCGAGGGAGGGCGCCGGGGCACATGGCGATGCTTGTTCCTTGGTGACTCCGGAAGCGAAAAA
>NZ_JARAMO010000051.1:0-8447 GCF_028807275.1 Mameliella sp. AT18 | reverse complement strand
TCGGTAGAGGACCAAACCCTGAACAGAGCGAACTCATAAACGCGGACTCAATGGGGACCGGGTCAGTCATGTCCGCAAGCCAGATCGGCTGGCGTGGATTTCAGGGTAATATAATGAAATTAAATTGAAAAGTGAAGGCGGTTTGGGGTGGTGCGTCCTTCTTCACGTTTGCATCTGACGGTTTTGCCCTGACATCGGCCGCCGGGGTCCGAGACCGTGCTAGCGCGGATATCTTTCAGCGACTTCCTGCTGAAATCCGGCGGTGTCCGAATTTCAATGTGGCACTCGCGTCTCAACGCTTTAGCCAGAGCAAAAACGGGGCGAGGCGACTCGCTACCGAAAAACGAGCAGGAGCAGAGCATCATCGTGTCGTCACGTCACGCCAATGAACGGCCCTCGCGCGCGCGGGCAGTCGTCAAACCATTCCAGATCCGCGGCCGTTTCCTGACTGCGCTCGCGCTCCGGCTCGAAGGCGGCCCACCCGATGTCGCGTTTTACGAAGCGCTAGACGAGCAGTTGCAGCAGACGCCGCAGTTCTTTTCCGCGGCGCCGGTGGTGCTCGATTTCGCCAAGGCTCCCGGCATCGCCACGCCAGAGAAGATTCGCGACCTTGCGCATGAGCTTCGCGAACGGAACCTTTTGGTCTTCGGCGTTCAGAACGCGGGTCCCGTAGATCAATTGGCCCTGCAGTCCATGGGACTCATCCCACTCGGTCCCGGGCGGGACGAGCCGGGCCCGGATGACGCGACACGCCGCAAACGCGGCGCCGAAAAACTGTTGCCGCCCGATAACAAGATCGTCACCGCGCCGGTTCGTTCGGGGCAGATCGTGGTTGCCGAACGCGGCGATCTGACCGTGGTCGGCTCTGTGGCATCGGGCGCAGAAGTGGTCGCCAGCGGCAACATCCATATCTACGGCACCCTGCGAGGCCGGGCCGTGGCAGGCGTACATGGCAACGTGAACGCGCGTATCTTCTGCCGGAAACTCGACGCTGAACTCGTGGCCATCGCCGGACTTTACAAGACCAGTGATACGCTCGACCCCGCGGCACGCGACCGGTGCGCGCAGATCTTCCTCGAAAAAGAAAAACTATGCATGGAGGCGATCGCATGACGACGCAAATGAAAGCAGAACCGCCCCTCGGTCGGGTCATCGTGATCACATCCGGCAAAGGTGGCGTTGGCAAGACCACCTCGGCCGCTGCCATCTCTGCCGGCCTTGCCAAGCTGGGCCATAAGACGGTGGTCATCGATTTCGATGTGGGTCTCCGCAACCTCGACATGACGATGGGCTGCGAGCGGCGCGTGGTGTTCGACTTCATCAACGTCATTCAAGGGGATGCACGGCTCAAACAGGCGCTAATTCGTGACAAGCGGCTGGAGACGCTCTCGATCCTGCCAACGTCGCAGACGCGCGACAAGGATGCTCTGACAAAGGAGGGCGTCGAGGCAGTGTTGGACGAATTGAAGAGGGAGTTCGACTACATCATTTGCGACAGCCCCGCCGGGATCGAGCGCGGTGCGCATCTTGCGATGTATTTCGCTGACGAGGCCGTTGTCGTGACCAATCCCGAGGTCTCTTCCGTGCGCGACAGCGACCGAGTGCTGGGGCTGCTCAGCAGCCAGACACAGCGCGCGGAAACCGAGGGTGCCGAACCTGTCAAGGCCCAAGTCCTGCTGACGCGCCACGATCGCGCCCGGGTCGACAGGGGCGAGATGATGACGGTCGAGGACGTGCTGGAAATCCTGGCGGTGCCTTTGCTGGGGATCATTCCGGAAAGCCAAGCGGTGTTGCGGGCATCAAACGTCGGCACGCCGGTCGTGCTGGACGAACCCTCCGCCGCCTCCAGAGCCTATGAGGACGCGGTCGCTCGGTTGACCGGCCAGGAAGTGGAGATGCGGGTTACAGGCGAGCGCCGCCCGGGGCTGTTCCATCGGCTTTTCGGACGGTCGGCATGAGCCTGTTCGGTCTGTCTCTCAGGTCGCGCCGTACAAAATCGGCGCAGACGGCGAAAGACCGCCTGCAGATCCTGCTGGCGCATGAACGTGGTCGGGGTTCGGGTGCGCCGGACTACCTGCCGGCTCTTCAGCGTGACATCGTGCAGGCGGTTCGGAAATACGTGGATATCGAGATGGACGATGTCGACGTCCGGATGGACCGGAGCAAGGACGTTTCGAGCCTCGAGATCAATGTCGAGATTCCCGCGGCCAAAACGGCTCGATTGCGCTCAAAGGACTGATGGGCGCGATGGTGGTGACGTTCACCAAATTGTACGTCCGGCTGCTGGATCGGACATGCCGCGGTTCTTCGGTCCGAGTGCAGTATCCCTTTTGGGGGACTGGGGCGGGCAGGGCTCGCTTGGGCGTCACCTCAACAGGTGTTTCGCCACAGTCCAGCCGCTGCGCCCGTCGGGCAGGACGAAATCCCACCAGATCGCTCCTACGCTCTCGCAGGGGGACACCGTTTTGACGGCGCGCGCGCGGCATCGGGGCTACGCCGAAACTTGGGCCAAAGACGGTATCACTGCTACCTCTCCTCACCCGGAATGGTTGCGGTGGCGGGGCCCGGTCAAGCTCGCCGCCTCTGTCATGAAGGCGCGTCTTTCGGCGTCCAGCCGGTCTGCCTGTCCCGGGTAGGCCTCGGCGCGCACGGCCCCCAGGATGCGCAGTCCGTCAGGCTATGGCCGCAGGTGCAGGGGACAGTGGGGGGCAACCCGCCCAGACATCGCGCAACTGGCCGATGTTCAAGACGTTTTCGCCTTGCGACAAAAGAATGCTGAGGTTCGTCGTTCGCGAACGGCCGGAGCCCGAGATCATCAGGCCAATTGCTCTGTCGCGCATCGTCTGCCTCGCTCCGGTCAATGCGGGGGTTTAGTGCCACGATCATTTTGAAGACCATTCAACCCTTTTTCAAGCCTACCTGCGTCAGTTGCGCGCGCCCCTCGCGAACAGGCCGAACAGGCTCCGGCGGCCCGCTGCAAGGCGGGCAATCTCTGCCTGCAGGGCCTCGATCCGGTCGGGGTCGGTGACGCAGACGTCCGAAACCCTGCTCAGGCCGCGGATGCGCTGGTCTGCCTCTTCTGGCGACAGGGCGGGCTGGCCGATTTCGGGAAAGCGAACACCGAATGTCTGGTCCAGCCAGTCGAGGTCCTGTGCCCGGGACTCGATCGCCTCTTTCAGACCGTCGCGCAAACGCGGCCGCGAAAAGCCGGGGCAATTTCCGTCGGCCTCCTGCACAAGCGCCTTCATCCTTTGCGTGCGTTTGGCGTGATAGCGGGTCGGGGCGTCGATCTCGCCGCGCAGGTAGCGCTGCATGATTTCCATCGCCTCGGGGCTGAGGCTCGTGTTGTCCTCGGTGGCCGAGTGTTTTGCGCCGGCAGGATCGATCCCGGCGAAGCGCTGGCAGAAATCCGTCACCACGTCCTGGCTGGCCAGTTCGGACCGGGCAAAGCGCACGCAGGTCAGGGGGCCGGGGCCATGAAGGCGCCAGGGGTCCAGCGTGTCACGGAAATAGCTGCGCGAGGGAATCGCGAAATCGGGACGTTTCTTCAGGTCTTGCTGGGCGGAGGACAGGAAATGCGAAGCCGGGTCGCGCAGGTAGGCACAGACGTCGATGTGGCTGAAAAGGGGGCGCAGTTCCTCGGTCAGACGCTGAAGCGCTGCAGCGGGAAAGGGGCGGAACTGGTTTTCGCAGGACAGGATCACGAGCCGTGGGTTGGTCTTGCGGATAGTGTCGCGGGCATCTTGCCAGAACGCCTCGCCCAGGGCCCGTTTGCGGTTGTCGGCACGAGCGCCACTCAGCCGGGGATCGTGCTGTTTCACGTCGTCGGTGAGATAGGAAAAGATGTCCTGGTGATTGGTGTGCTTGCCGGTCTCGGGGAACAGCACACCCGCGTCGCGCAGCATCTCGGGATTGGCGCGCAGGAAGTTCTGGATAGAGGTCGAGCCGGTCTTTCCCTGGCCGATGTGGATCAGAAGATTGGGCATCTTGGACACGCTTGGCTACAGAGGAAATGCGCAGGCTGGGCAGAGTGCCGCCCTCAGGACCTGATACACGCCTGCGTGATCACCTGCAAATCGCGCTTTTGCCGCCTGCGCACCCGTCTTCGGTGTCCCCTCCCGGGAACAGTCATGTACGCGCGCCGCCTATCCCCACTTGTCCAGCGAGGCCCGCAACTCTGGATGCTGACGCGCCTTGTCCGGCAGTGACAGGCCTTCGGCGGCGGCCTCCCAGGCTTGCCGGATCGCCTGAACGCCTGCGGCGGCGCCCATCGGGTGCCCGTGAATGCCGCCACCGCCCAGATACATCAGGTCCAGTGTCCGGCCCGTGCGGTTGTAGGTCTCGACCGCCTGTCCGCCCCACTGGCCCGAACAGACGACCGGCAGGGGCCTGTCGTCCTCGGAAAAGATGGGGGTCATCACGTCATGGAAGCTTTTGACAAAGCTCTCGTCCGGTTCCCAGTACTTGGCCGCGATGCCGTTGATCTGGAACTGGTCGACGCCCAGCAGGCGCCAGAGCTTCTGGTAGGCGCGGAATTCCATCCCCAGCGCCGGATGGCGGGTCAGGATGTCCCAGCCGTTGCGGTGCGCGTGCAGGCACAGCTGCGAGCGTTTGCGCAGGAAGCTCATGCCGCCCGGTCCGATCGAGTTGATGTTGATGACCGCCGCGTTGCCGCCGCGTTTCACGACATGGTCGTGCCCGCGCATCATCTGGTCGGGATCGGCCGACGAAATGCCAAAGGCATACATCACCCGCTTGCCGGTCTTCTGCGCATGGGCGTCGATCACCGGCATGATGGCGTCGACCCGCGCCTCTAGCGGGGCGTAGCCGGGGTTCATCATCTTTTCGTCGTCCTTGATGAAATCGACCCCGGCGGCGCAAAGCTCGGCCACCACTTCGGCGGTGTCCTCGGGTGTCAGCCCCAGCGAGGGCTTGATGATCGAGGCGATGATCGGCCCAACTTCGACGCCGGTCAGGCGCCGGGACCCCTTGATGCCGAATTGCGGTCCGGGATGGCAGGACCAGGCATCTGGCAGGTCGAAGTCCATCACCCGCACCCCGGTCAGCCCACGTGCGGCATAGACGCCGCCGACCGTCACCGTCATCAGCGCCGCGATGTCGGTGCCGATCGCTTCCAGCGGATAGGCGATCACTGCGTCGCCACGGTTGTAGGGGCCGGGGGTGTCGGTCGGAAAGCCGGGCCGGTCCACAGGGGGCAGGGCGGTCACGCTTTCCACCCGGGCCGCGCAGCGTTTGCGCACCGCGTCGGTTTCGCCAGGCAATTCCGTGAAGGTCCCGGTGGATTGGTCCGAGGCGATCTTTGCCGCCATCGCCTCGACGCTGCCGGGGCATTCGATGCGATAGGTCACACGGATGAAATCGTCGGTCATGGGGTCTCCTGTCAGGGGTGGACTCTAGTACTCATCATACCTGTTGACAATCATGTAATCATATCACAGGTTAACCGTGATCAGGGAGGTAGGACCCGTAACGGGCCGACTGATCTTTGGAGGAATGATTCATGAGCATTACACGTCGTCTCTTTGTATCCGGTCTGGCCATTACGGCGGTTCTGCCGACTGTCCGCGCGGCCCGGGCACAAGGCAAAGGCCTGATCGCGATCATCACCCCGAGCCACGACAACCCCTTCTTCAAGGCCGAAGCCGTGGGCGCCGAGGCGCGGGCACTGGAACTGGGCTATGAGACCCTTGTCCTGGTGCATGACGACGATCCCAACAAGCAGTCCGAGATGTTCGACACGGCCATCGCACGCGGCGCGGTCGCGATCATCTGTGACAATGCCGGGGCCGATGCCTCTGTCGCGCCGGTCCAGCGGGCCAAGGACGCGGGCATCCCGTCCTTCCTGATCGACCGCGAGATCAAGACCAGCGGCATCGCCATCAGCCAGATCGTGTCGAACAACTACCAGGGCGCGCAACTGGGGGCCGAGGAATTCGTCGCGCTCATGGGCGAAGAGGGCCCCTACGTCGAACTGCTGGGCCGCGAGGCAGATACCAACGCGGGCATCCGCTCGGCCGGGTATCACGACATCATCGACCAGTACCCGGATCTTCAGATGGTCGCGCAGCAGTCCGCCAACTGGTCGCAGACCGAAGGCTACGAGAAGATGGAAACCATCCTGCAGGCCAATCCGGGGATCAAGGGCGTGATCTGCGGCAACGACACGATGGCGATGGGCGCCTGGGCCGCACTCGAGGCGGCGGGCCGCACCGACGTGATCGTGGTGGGCTTTGACGGTTCCAACGACGTGCGGGATTCGATCCTGGCCGGCGGGATCAAGGCGACCGTGCTGCAACCGGCCTATCGCCAGGCACAGCTGGCGGTCGAGCAGGCGGACGAATACCTGCGCACCGGGTCGACCGGTCAGCCGGAGAAACAGCTGATGGACTGCGTGCTGATCACGCCGGACAACGCAGGGCGGCTGGAAACCTTCGCCCTTGCCGACGCAAGCTGATTGACCCCGGCGGCCTGGTTCTGGGACCGGGCCGCCCCGTCCTCGAACAACACCGGAAGTCCCATGCGCCAAGCGATCCTGTCGGGTGCGCTGGTCTGTCTGTTGCTGCCTGCGGCGGCCTGCAAGATCGTGCCCAATCCCGATCCCAACGACCAATCCGAAGCCCTGGCAAGCCAGACCGACGAGGCCCGCATGGCGGCCTATGTCGACGCGAACTGGGAGTCGCAGGTATTGCCGGTCATCGCCGAACATGAGGTGGCGTACGACACCTGGCGTCAGGCGCTGGCACAAGGGCTGGACGCGGCCGGTGAGGCACACGGCCTGCGCCCGGACGGTGAGGCCAACCCCTGGAATTTCGTCGTCTCGGGTACCGGGACCGTAACAGAGGCCAAGCTCGACAGCCGTGCCGCCAAGATGCAGGTGGACATGGACGGTGACGGCGCCGCCGACGTGGTGCTGCAGCTGGGGCCGATCATTCGCGGCACCGCCATGCGCGACGCCATGCCCTTTGTCGTTTTCACCGATTTCCGCGACCAGATCGAATTTGCCAAGCTGGCCCGTGCGATGAACGAACGTGCCAGTGCCGGGCTGACCCGGCCCGAGGGCGACGTGATCGGCCAGACGGTCAGTTTCACCGGCGTCTTCACCCTGCGTGCCGCAGGTGACACGCCGGAAATCGTGCCGGTCGAAATCGAGATGGGGGCCACTCCATGACTCTCGATCCCGACCCCGGCAGCGCCCATCCGATCGGCCTGTCGATCCGTGGCGGCACCAAGGTCTATCCCGGCACCATCGCCCTCAAGGAGGTTGATTTCGACCTGCGCATGGGGGCGGTCAACGTGCTGGTGGGCGAGAACGGTGCCGGCAAATCCACCATGATGAAGGTCATCGCCGGGGTCGAACAGCTGACCTCGGGCACGGTGACGATGAACGGCGAAGAGGTGCATTTCACCTCTACCGACGATGCCGAACGGCATGGCATCGGCATCGTCTTCCAGGAACTCAACCTGTTCCCGAACCTGACCGTGGCCGACAATATCTTCATGGCGCATGAAAAGACTCGCGGCGGCATCGACATCGACATGTCGGCGCAGCGCGAGGCCACGCGCGCCCTGATGCAACGTCTGGAACATGACATCGACCCGGACACGCTGGTCGGTGATCTGAAGGTCGGGCAACAGCAGATCGTCGAGATCGCCAAGAGCCTGTCGCGCGACGCCCGCATTCTGATCCTGGACGAGCCGACCTCGGCCCTGTCGAATGCCGAGGTCGAGATCCTGTTTCGCGTGATCGAGGAACTGAAGGCCGAAGGCGTCGGCATCGTCTACATCTCGCACCGGCTCGAGGAACTGATCCGCGTCGGAGACTACATCACCGTCCTGCGGGACGGGATGATCACAGGGGCGCAGTCGATGGAAGGCGTCGATATTCCCTGGATCGTGCGCAACATGATCGGCGACAGCTCCAAGGATTTCGCCAAGGAGATCGAACATCCCTTCGGCGACGAAGCCCTGCGGGTCGAGAACATGCGCCTGGCGGATACCAGCGGCGGCTTTGCGGTGGACGGTGTGTCCCTGTCGCTGCGCGCGGGTGAGATCCTGGGGATCTACGGGCTGATGGGCGCCGGACGGACCGAGCTGCTGGAGACCATCATCGGCCGGCATTCCCATGCCGTAGGGGATGTCTGGGTGCAGGGCGACAAGATGGGCCGGCCCTCGGTCCCCGACCGGATCGCCAAGGGGCTGGCCCTGATCCCGGAGGACCGCAAGCATGACGGGCTGGTCCAGATCCTGTCGATCCGCGAGAACATGACGCTGTCATCTGTCGGCAGTTTCACCCGGGGCGTGCACATGGACCTGGGCAAGGAACGCTCGCACGTGGCGGATTTCGTGCGCCGCATGGTGATCAAGATCGCCTCGCCGGAACATCCTGTGTCCGCGCTTTCGGGCGGCAACCAGCAGAAGGTGGTGAT